>CAYNGE010000006.1:0-23140 GCA_964396865.1 uncultured Planctomycetales bacterium | reverse complement strand
ACGGACCATGAACGCATTAGTCTGCGTGCCGAACATGGATTCCGCGGATTGAAAAGTCTCGGTTAGGCCGCCGCCGCGGCCCGCCTGCATGAGTATGGAGATCACAAGCAATATACAAACAATAACATGAATAACGAGGACAAAACCCATAAATTTTAAACTCCCCTTTTGGGCCCCGCCGCTTTGCCGCTAACGGCAGGCGGGGCTTATTATACTCTTTTTGCGCCCTTAACAATGGCCGCGAAAGAAGGTGCTTTTAAGCTTGCCCCGCCGACTAATGCCCCATCAATATCCTCCTGGGCCATGAGCGCCGCAATATTGTCCGGCGTCACACTGCCGCCATATTGAATACAAACACCGGCGGCGGCATCGGCATCAAATATCTTCCCTAATAATCGGCGGATAAACACATGCACTTCCTGGGCCTGTAACGGAGTCGCCGTTTTCCCCGTGCCTATGGCCCACACCGGTTCATACGCTAAAACTATCTTTTTTACTTCCTCTGTTGTCAGGCCTCTTAGCGAGCCCTCACAATGATCTTTGATGACATCGAAAGTCTTATTGGATTCGCGTTCGCTTAAATTCTCCCCCACACATACGATCGGAGTAAGCTCGTGTTTTAAAGCCGCGCGCAAACGCTTATTAACTGTCTCATTAGTCTCATGAAAATACTGACGGCGCTCGGAATGGCCGATGATCACATAGGCAACACCTAGGTCTTTAAGCATGGGCGCGGAAATTTCCCCCGTGAAAGCGCCGGCATCTTCCCAAAATATATTCTGAGCTCCAAGAGCGATGTTGGTATCCGTCAAAACATCGGCGACATCTGCCAGCGCCGTAAACGGCGGACACAAAACTATGTCAACGCCCTCCACATCAACAATTTCGCGTTTAAGCTCATTGACCAGAATGATCGCTTCATGAGGAGTTTTATTGAGTTTCCAATTACCAGCTATGATCGGCTTACGCATAATTTCCATGCTTATTTTTTATCGTTAAGTGCCGCAATGCCCGGCAATACCTTGCCTTCTAAAAACTCCAGCGATGCGCCCCCACCGGTGGAAATATGCGTCATTTTATCTTCCAATCCGAATTTGGCCACCGCTGCCGCGGAATCCCCGCCGCCCACGATCGTCGTCACATCTTTTAAAGAAGCCAGATAATCCGCAATGGCCCGGGTGCCCTTGGCATAGGCATCACGCTCAAATACTCCTAAAGGACCGTTCCACACAACTGTCCGAGCTTTGGACAAAATATCTTCATAATGCCGGATCGTCTTAGGGCCGATATCCAAACTTTCCCAGCCATCGGGAATGACATCCGAAATTTTACACTCATCAGAACTAAAACTTTGGGTAATAACAAAATCTGTGGTCAAAGCCATCTCCACGCCCGCTTTTTTGGCTTGCTCCATCAATAAACGCGCCATATCGACTTTGTCTTTTTCCAATTTGGAATTGCCGACAGCGATCCCCTGGGCTTTTAAAAAAGTGTACGCCATGCCGCCGCCGATAATAATGCTGTTGGCTTTGGGGATCAGGTTCTTGATCAATTCAATCTTGTCCGATACCTTGGCCCCGCCTAAAATAATGACCAAAGGGCGCTTGGGATCATTGATGGCGTTGCCCAAATATTGCAGTTCTTTTTCTATCAAAAATCCCGCTACCGACGGTAAATACGCTGTTATGCCGGCGGTGGAGGCGTGAGCGCGATGCGCCGTGCCAAAAGCATCATTGATATAAACATCCGCCAAAGACGCTAATTCTTTGGCAAAGGCGGGATCGTTTTTTTCTTCGGCTTTATGAAAACGCAGGTTCTCCAATAAAATGACCCGTTGGGCGGATTTGCTAATTGCCTCTTTGACCGCCGGGCCTATGCAATCATTTAAAAATAAAACTTTTTCGCCTAAAAGCTCCTGCAGACGCTCTGCAACGGGGCCAAGAGAAAATTCTTTTTCAAAGCCGGCCCCCTTGGGGCGGCCCAAATGGCTCATTAGAATGACTCTGGAAGCGCCGTGACCCAATACATATTGGATCGTCGGCAAAGCGGCTCTAATACGGCGGTCATCTGTAATATGAAACGCCCCATCCAAAGGAACGTTAAAATCCAGACGGATAATCACCTTTTTGGCTTGGATATTAATATCCCGAACTGTCATTTTCTGCATGATCTAACTCTCTAACTCTATATTTATTTTAAAGTCCCAGTATTATAACGAAGGGTCCTATTTTGTCAAACTACGATTACGCACATACCAGGCAACGGTCTTTTTTAGCCCCTCTTCGAAAGTCACTAACGGTTGATATTTGATCTTCCGCCGGATTTTGGATATGTCCGCGCTGGTCCTAAATACATCCCCCGCCCGCACGGGTAAGAATTTCGGTTGTATATTTTTGCCTATAATACGGTTTAATACAGCCACTAATTCTAAGACCGTGTTATCCTTTCCGTTGGCCACATTAAAAATTTCATGTTTAATGCCGTGCGTTGTGGCCGCAAGAATGTTGGCGGAAATAACATTCTCAATATAAGTAAAATCTCTGGACTGTTTACCCGTCCCGAAAATAGGCGGCGCTTCGTCATTTAAGATACAATGAATAAATTTGGGAACAACCACGGCATATTCGTCATCGAGGGCCTGTTTGGGGCCAAACACGTTAAAATAACGCAGGCACACTGTCGGCACACCGAAAAATTCAGAAAAGATACGGCAATAATACTCACCGGCAAGCTTGCTTAAAGCATAGGGTGAAATTAAAAGCGGCAAATGCTCTTCCTTTTCCGGGAAATTGTTAGTGTCTCCATAAATCGAGCTTGAGGAGGCAAAAACAAATCTTTTAATTTTATGTTTGGACGCCGCTTGCAGCATGCGCAAAATCCCATCAATGTTGACCCTGTTATAACTTAAAGGGTCTTCCATGGATTTAGGCACGGAACGCAAGGCCGCCTGATGAAGCACGTAATCCATACCGTGACAGGCGCAATCGCAATCCGCGGGATTGGTGATGTCGCCACGGATAAGCTCGAATTTATCTTTGCCAAGCCCCTTGGCAAAATCTAAATTTTCTTCTTTCCCGGAATAAAAATTATCCAGCACACGGACAAAGTGCCCCTGGCTGGTTAAATACTGAGCAATACTGGATCCTATGAACCCCGCTCCGCCTGTGATTAAATATTTACTCATAGTCATTAAATACGGTTATGAACATACCAGCTGATCGTTTTTTTTAATCCCATCTCGAAGGACACCTTGGCTACAAAACCGAATTCTTTGCGCGCGCGCGTGGTGTCTAAACAACGCCGCGGCTGACCGTCGGGCTTACTCGCATCCCAAAAGATATCCCCTTTGAATTTGGTCAACCGGACGATCGTCTCCACCAGCTTTTTAATGGAAATTTCAAACCCGGCCCCCAAATTGACCGGCTGGGAACTGTTGTATTTTTCAGCAGCTAAAATGATACCGCGGGCCGCATCATCGACGTATAGAAACTCCCTGGTGGCGCGGCCTGTGCCCCAAACCGTGATATATTTCTCCCCGCGCTCTTTGGCCTCAACGCATTTGCGAATAAGCGCCGGGATCACATGCGAAGACTCCCAGGAAAAATTATCCCCCGGTCCGTAAAGATTGACCGGCAGTAAATAAATAGAATTAAAACCATACTGCTGGCGATAGGCCTGCGATTGCACCAGCAGCATTTTTTTGGCCAAGCCGTAAGGGGCATTGGTCTCTTCAGGGTAGCCGTCCCATATTTTGTCTTCCTTAAAAGGCACCGGACAAAATTTGGGATATGCGCAAATCGTGCCAATGGCAACGAATTTGGGGATCCCAAACAAACGCGCCTGCTCGATAAGTTGGGCGCCCATGATCAAATTATCATAAAAAAATTTTCCAGGATTTTCGCGGTTAGCTCCGATACCACCGACGAGCGCGGCCAAATGAATGACCATATCCGGATGCGCCTGGGTGTACAGCTTGCGGATGGCCGCGATTTTACGCAAATCAAACTGTGTTGAGCGGGGCACCGTGATATGCCGACAGCCCTTTGCCTTGAGCCCTGCCAACACTACCCTTCCTAAAAAGCCGGCCCCGCCGGTCAACACCACACGTTTATTTTTCCAAAAACTCATGTCTTCCTGCCCTTTAGTCCATACACCATCTGCCGCACTGCCTGCATATCACTGTCAACCATCATGCGCACCAGCTGTTTAAAATTGACCTTGGGCGACCATTTCAGGACGCGGCGGGCTTTAGAACTGTCCCCTAAAAGGAAATCTACCTCCGTCGGGCGTAAATACCGTTTGTCAATAGCAACGTACTTTCGCCAATCAAGCTTGGCATACCCAAAAGCTTCCTGCAGAAATTCACGCACCGAATGGTTTTCACCTGTCGCGATCACATAATCGTCCGGTTTGGTCTGTTGAAGCATCAACCACATCGCCTCTACATAGTCCCCCGCAAAACCCCAGTCACGCTTGGCGTCCAGATTTCCCAAATACAATTTCGCCTGCAAGCCATGCTTGATGCGCGCCAAAGCCATCGTAATCTTTCGGGTGACAAAAGTCTCCCCCCGGCGGGGTGATTCATGATTAAATAAAATGCCGTTGCAGGCAAACATGTTGTAGGCCTCGCGGTAATTGACCGTCATCCAATACGCGTAGATCTTTGCGGCCCCATAAGGGCTGCGCGGATAAAAAGGGGTCTTTTCGCTTTGCGGCACATCCAAGGCCTTGCCGTACATCTCCGACGAGGAGGCCTGATAAAATTTAGTTTTGACCCCGGTGTCCCTGATCGCCTCTAACAGGCGGATCGCCCCCAAACCCGTTACTTCCGCGGTGTATTCCGGGACCTCAAAACTCACCTTCACATGACTCTGCGCTCCCAGATTATAAATTTCGTCCGGACGGATGGTTTTGATCAACCGATTCAATGAACTGGCATCATTTAAATCACCAAAAACCAAATTCAGTTTGCGATTTTTCTCGTGGGGATCCTGATAAAGATGGTCAATGCGCTGGGTATTAAAACTGCTTGAACGGCGGATGATACCGTAAACAGCATATCCTTTTTTCAGCAAAAACTCAGCCAGATAAGATCCGTCCTGCCCCGTAATGCCTGTGATCAATGCTTTTTTTGGTTCCTTCATCAATACGCCCCTTTACCTCTAATAACCACCGGAATAGTTTGAAATAATATATATAAATCCAACCAAAAAGACCAGTTATTTATATACCAGATGTCCCAACGCAACAGCTTGTCAAAAGACACGTCGCTGCGTCCTCTGATCTGCCAGAGACCCGTAATACCCGGACGTATACCCAGACGTCTTAATTGGCGCAGATCTTCTTTTTCCACCTGATGTATAGGAAACGGCCTTGGGCCCACCAGACTCATGTCCCCTTTAAGGACATTTAATATTTGCGGCAACTCATCCAAACTAAAGCGGCGCAAATATGCTCCCACATGGGTTATGCGGGGATCTCTTTTGATCTTAAAAATAGGGCCGTCTACTTCATTTTTATGCTTAAGCTGGGTCAGCAACTCGTCTGCATTGGTGACCATACTGCGAAACTTCAACATAGAAAACACCCGCGCGTTGTACCCATGGCGTTTGGAGTAGTAAAAAACCGGTCCCGGACTGTCCACTTTAATGGCAATCATCAAAAGAACCAAAACCGGCGACAGGACGATCAACAGCAATAATGATAAAAAGAAATCGAATAAACGCTTGCCACGGTGACGGTAATTGACATCAATATCGGAATATTCCAAAATAGGGATGATACCGATATTATATTTGATAAAATCCTGGATTATATACTCATAGCCCTGGGGCACCACCCTGACCGCAATGTTCAGGTCCTTGGCCGTCTCCAGCAGCTTAAGAAAGATCTGACGTTCGGGATGGACCGTAATAAAGACCTGATGAATGAATTCGCGTTGAGCAATTCTCTCAAAGTCTTTAAGTTGGCCGAGTGACCCTTCTTTTTCATCGTCGAGAAAGCCAACCACCTTAATGCCTAAACCAGGTTGTTTTTTAAGTTCATCCGATAATAAAATACCTTCTTTCCCGGCACCGATAATAAGAGCATTAAAATTGTTATAGCCATTCTGTACCAAAAAATTGACCAGCAATCTTTTCAAGACCCTCCAGGCGGATAATAAAACGACGATCCCCAACGCGCTAAAAAATAAAACCCCCCGAGGAAAATCCTGGATCTTGAGTAAATATGCCGCCACAATGGCCGTCAAAGTCGCCAGAGCCACCGCCTTTACAACCTGCCAGATCTCCAGACTTTCGAACATCTCGCGCCGGGTCAGGTAAAGGCCATGAGTCTGGTTAAAGAATAAAATGACAGGGACCCAAAGAAGGAAAACTATTTTGAAAGGATTAGCCGAGGAAAAAAACCCTTCCCATGAAACCGCAAAAGGCAAAGTCCCATGACGCGCTAAAAGGACCAGATAAATCGCCGCGTAAATGCAAATAATATCTACGAACACATAGATGCTATGAACGGCCCATTCTTGACGAGAATCACGCATGGCGGATCCCTTTTAATTTAAAACAATCCTTGATCACATAATAAATAAACAAGCTGTTACCAACCAAATATCTTTTCCATAAACGGCGCGGCTCGCAGAGCAAGCGAAACAGCCATTCCAAGCCGCTTTTTTGCATCCACCGAGGCGCCTGAGGCTTGGTTCCGGATAAAAAATCAAAGGCCGCTCCCGCCCCGACGATGACCGGCACATCCAGCAAAGGCCGGTGGTTTTGCATCCAAAAATCCTGCTTAGGGGAGCCCAAACCTACCCAAAGAATGTCCGCTCCGCTGTCATTAATGCGACCAATGACTTCCTGATTTTCAGCCCATAACCCATTTCGATGCGGCGGAGCATAACTTCCCGCAATCAATAGACGCGGATACATCGCCGTCAAACGCTGCTCTAACTTTTCTAATGTCCCAACCGTACTGCCGTAAAAGAAATGTCGTAAGCCTATCTTTTGCCCTTGTTTGCAAACCTCTTGCATTAAATCCGCGCCATAAGTCCGGTTGATATCTTTACAGCCCTTGGCGCGGGCGAGCCACACCACAGGCATGCCGTCAGGTGTGACCATGCCGGAAGCGTTGACCGCCGCCCTATATTGAGGATCGCGCTGTGCGTCCACCAAGGTTGAAACCGGGGCCACGCAAACATAGGTATGGTATTCTTGCGCCACCCATCGGCAAATCTGCCTAGCAGCCAAAACAGGACTGACCCGACTGACAGAAACGCCTAAAAGGGAGATGGTTTTGAGCATAATTTAAAGAGGATATTATATATCAGAAAAGGACGGTATGGGGCAAATTTTCTTTATCGGGCCCAAGCCCCGCGGGGAGGGCTGAATAAACGTTCTTTAATTCAATAAGGAATCGTCTTTCACTCATTTAAAGTCTTTTCTCAAATTAATCCAGTCAATTGAATCATTAATAATTCTTTTAGCTACATACTCAGATCCGTCAATATTTAAATGGTTGGTATCTCTAAAAAAGAGAACGCCATTTTTTGCCATGCTACACTCATGTTTGGAACAAAAATATTTAACCAAATTCAAAAAATGGACACTTGGATTGTTCTTTATTGTTGATACAAGGTCTGAATAATAAGCCCAATCCCCGTTATTGATTAAATTAATATCTTCAGCGCACTGATGTTGATGTTGCCTAAAAGGGCTGTTGTGCTTGCATATTGTTGAATCAAAAGAAAAATCTGGGCTATCCACGATACAGATTCGTTTATTAGCTGCCATCAATGCTTTAATTGTTTTATCTAATTCTATTGCTAAATTACCGTCATTTTTATGACCATTCCAATCAACCGAGATTATAACCAGTTCTATGCTCGGACTATTGATAATATACTTAAAAATGTCATTATATTCTTTGTTATTAAGGTATGGCGATGTTGTTCGTAAATAATAGACAATATTGATCCCCGGCAACGCCTCTGCCAGTCCAGGAAAAATATTTTCTGCATGACTATCGCCAATAATAGCAATTCTATGGTCGTCATTGTTTTGAGACTGAAAACATCTGGGAATATCTTTGTAAAGAATTGTTCTATTTCGCAAATAAGATGGAGTACATAAATAAAACTTTTCGTGTAAATAATTAAAAAATGGATCATTGCCAACGTCGCCGGCATTTACAGTATTGTGAAAAAATGGCAGTTCTTTTGTTCTGTAAAAATTATACCCAAGACATCCCATAATCCACATTAATATGATTAATATGATTGCTGTGAATTTATTTTGATTGCCAAAACGAATTGGTTTTTCAATTAGTTCAAATGTCAACCATGCTAAAAAAATTGAAATGACAACAGCAATAGTCCTTAGAACGCGCGATGGATAAGACTCCGTAAGAATATGGGCAAACGATAACAAAGGCCAGTGCCATAAATAAAGCGGATAGCTTATCAACCCAAACCAAACAAATATCTTATTTGATAAAATAATCTTATTAAACCAAGCCTTAGGCCCTGCTGAAATCATAAAAAAAGTACCAAAAACAGGCAACAAGCCATACCAACCTGGAAATTTTTGCTCATCATTGATAATAATCAATCCAATAAACAATAAAAAAACTCCCACTGATGATTGCGCGTTCACAAACTTGCTGTTCAGCTGAGGTCTATGCAGGTTTATATACGCTAATAAGCCCCCTACCATCAATTCCCAAAAGCGAGAAATCGGACAATAAAAGTCTGCTACCGGATAGTTGCTTATTAAAAAAATGTTAAAAGTAAACGAAATAACAGCAATTGTTGCAGTAGCAACAACAAAACTCCATTTTTTCTTCCATATAAATGCCAATAAAAGTGGCCAGATTATATAAAACTGCTCTTCAATTGCCAGGCTCCACAAATGCAACAGTGGTTTTTTAATTTCCGCATTGTCAAAATAACCGCTTTCATTCCATAGTACAAAATTAGCTACAAAACCCGCTCCTCCCGCAATATGTTTACATAATTGTTCATATTCTTCAGGATATAATGTAAGCCAACCAAATATAAAAGTAGAAACTAATACAATAAGAAGCGCAGGGAAGATGCGCTTGATACGGCGAGCATAAAATATTACAAAGCTAAAGCTATTATTTTCTAAATTAGAAAAAATAATTGATGAAATTAGATAACCTGAAATTACAAAAAAAATATCAACGCCAATAAACCCACTGAACAAGATTTTTGGAAATGCGTGATAACATACAACAGATAAGACGGCTATTGCACGCAAACCATCTATATCTGACCGATATTTAGGATGTGTTAAATCTGCAGTTTTCATATCACTCTTATTTGCTTCTTTTAGAAAATAAAAAGGAGAGCATTTTTATATATATTTAACAATCGATCCTTTGTGGTGATTCTATCCTAAATAAAAGCCCCCTGCAATTTATTAAACCACAGGGGTCGTGTCGTATGGGCCCAATCCTTCTTCCATAGGATTATTGGGCCGGGCCATTATATTAATCTAAAAAATTTTAAAAATGACTTTATGCTGGTCTTTAACGGCAACGGCAATTGACGGCACTTGCGACGTAATATTTCCATAAAACTGTGAAGAATGTAAACTTTGACGCCTTCAGACCGTATTTTTTCAAATCGCATATCATCCCGCATAAAATCCAAGACAAAAATACCATCTGGAAGATAATACGCTTTAAACTTAGCTGTGTTGCTAAGACTTTTGATGATAAGGCCTATCCCCTCTGTAATAATGTCCGCATCATGGAAAATGATTACTCCGGAGTCGCTTAAGACTGATCTGCAAAATTGAAAATCAGAAATAACCTTCCGGTTGGTATGCTCCCCATCAATAAAACAAATATCCGGTCTTGGGATTATTCTATTCTTGTCAATATCTGATGCATCGCTATCAAAGCAAGTTATTTTGCCCAAATCTACCACAAGACCCTTAAGATTATCGAGCATTCTTTGCGTAGAATTATCAAAATATTCATACCCCTCGGCCCATCTTTCATCCGGCTGCACAAGAGGCCTCTTATCTATTGAGAATATCTTGCAACATTTATGATCCAGGAGGTGCGGCTGTATCGATCCGCCAAGATGCGATCCTATTTCCAGATAAATATAAGGATCTTTACAAGACCTTACGATTTTTTGCATCGCTAACAAAGATTTTTTGTCATTAACGCTTGTTTGGCTTTCTATCCGCTCAAAAAGACTCACGTTCAAATTCGCGATCTTAACTTCAAATTCTTGGGGCTTCATTTTACTCCTTCCCTATTTGGAAAAACCTTTTGCGACGGCGTTGTCCCGGCAAGAATAAACGGCAATTGTTCCTCTTGATAAGCCACCGGAAACCGGGCATAAGCGGCCTTATAAATCACCGGCAAAACAATCGTCTCTGTCCGTCGCTCCCGAATATACTCCCTGCTACGCCCGACCAAATCCCAATTCAGCGGACCTAAAATTTCAGCCGGAGATCTGCCAAAATCGCTTTTATAATCGCGATATAATGATACGGCGTTCAAACCAAGCGAAAAGCATAAAATTAAAATCAAAATATTTGAAATCCGTAAATGCGCGCACCCATAAAAAATCATGAACAACACGGGAATATACAAAAAACGGCTGTCCTGCATGCCCCACCACCAAGAAAGCCAGTAGAAGACGACAAACCCCGCCCCCCAGGAAAAACATCTTTGGGACAGCTGTTTATAAAAAAGGAATCCGAAGGGCCCCAAGAAGATCAGGTAAACCAAACCTAACGGATAATCAAACTTATTATTCACGCCCTTTGCAGGAACAGCTACCTGCCAAAAACTAAATAAAAAATCTTTAATGGAAGACGCGTTGATCGCAACCTTCCGTGTGCCAAGATACGAATCAGCCGCGCGATCTAAAGCAGCGGCCCGCCCCGGCAAAGCGGAAAGCGCTTGTTGAGCCGAAGCGTTCCATCGAAGCGGATAAAAGGGCGTCCCAGCCGCCGTCCAAGACTTGATCATAAATGGAAGGGCGACGAATAAAGATATGACTAAAAAACCTGCCAAAAATTTTCGATAAACTTCGCGGGGAATCGGTTGTTCGTCTTGGATAAAAAAATATTGTTTTTTAAACCATCCCTTTCCTAAAAAATTGCCGGTCAACATCAATAAGCCCGTCAAGGCCGCCATCTGAAAGGGCACAAAAGGTTTCGAAAAAATAAAAAAACTGAATTCAACCGCAGCTAAGAACCAAAACCCGCGCCAAAGACTGTCCCAGGCGGCAAAAAATAAATAACAAATGACCAAATCCAGCATTGCGCTGCCCGCTTGGATCCCGACAGAATGTAGCCCTAAAATCGCAAACACCGCAGCAGCCATTCGTAAAGGTTGCTGCCCCAGGGCCTTTGCCAAAATCGACACGCTCACGCCTAAAAGGCCGACAAGAAAGAAAAACTGCGGCCATTTATTGGGAAGCTCGCTTACAAACCAAAATGGAGCCAGGGCGCTTTGAATCGGCATAAGGAATAAATCATAAGAAGACCACGCCAGCGGAGTCCAAGAACCAAGGATCAGATGTTGACGCGGCAAGGCATAATGACAATTCAGCGCATCATTCTCCTGGATTAAATGGGGCGGCAAAAAGGCCGCATAAGCAGCCAAAACCAAAACCAACAGGCAAAAAAAGAAGCCCAAACCTAAAAAAATCTTAGTCAAACGCCGTGATGGGCCTGCCTCCTTGACAAAAGATCGAAACGAACCAACCATTTGCGGCCGTTGCGCCCAAACAATAAACGCCGCTGTGAAACACCAAAGCGTCCAAGCCAAGGAAGAGGTAATTCCTTGACGTGATCTTAGCACAAAGAGCTCAAGCCAATAGATCGGATACCCCAAAATAAGGAAAAGCGTCGGCACATGCGCCAAGGGATAATTTCTTAACGCGCTATTAAAATTTTTATGCACCATAAGATATAAAATAAAGTCACTCCTAAAAAATAATAGTCCCACTTATTTGATAATTTCATGGGCGGTTCCTTGCTCTTGAAGAGAACTTTGCGATGTCGATACTATTGGGCCTTTTAATTCTTCCAATACTCCAAAACCCTTGCTTTAATTCCTCCCGGGGCCCGTTGCAAAATGGCATAAATTTGTTTTTTCTGAGCATCAAACATTTTAGATAAGACCATATCGGGATAATTTTTAAGTCTACTGAACTTGGTCTGGATTGCTCCATTAGAATCAATGTACCCACTTTCTATCAAATCGTTCCAGATCAAGTCCGCATTAAGATGAGCGCCTAAAAATGCTTGTTTCGTGACAATCCCTCCAATAGTTGTCGGCAAGAAAAACCGATACTTATTGTCTTGTTTACCCCAGTATGTATCTTCTTTCAACGTCTTTGGGTCGTGACGAAGGGCCATATTTCTATAATGCAACCATCCTATGACATCAATATTGGTATGGCAATAAGTAAAAAACCCAGTATATAAAAACCATACACAAGACAGGACTAAACAAGCATGGCGTAAGTTTTGTTTTAAATTCAACGGTATGGACAGAAATACTAAGGTTAAGCCACAAGCGCAAAGCCACCGGCATCTCCATTGGGGAGGGCCTATCATAAAATAATTTACATAGATATAAGACAAAACGCCAATAAAAAGGAATACAAAAATTTTAGACTCCAGATTCTTAAAAGAATTCCGCCCTTTAGCATACGCGATCAACAAAAATACCGGAATACAGTCTTTTAACAGCAATAAATTCTCTTTCGTGCCGAAAACTACGGTTGCTAATAAATTCTTTAGGGTAAATACTGAATGGAAGAGCCCGGAGGACGGGGCTTGTCCCGCCTCAACATATTCATGAAGGCCATTCATATAATAGGTAAAAGCCAAAACATACCCGAAGGTAATGCACAAGGCGTTGAAAAAATCCCTTTTTCTTTTGGTCCTGACGCCCTCCAAGATCGCATATAAAACAACCCAAGGGAATGCCACAATCCAAACCTCATGAGAAATGCAGGTAAAGAATGTTAGAACAAAAAGTGTGATGCTGATTATAAATTGATTGTAATTCTTAAAGGTTACATAAAACAAAAACCAAAGTATCATCTCTGCCGCTGATTCCCCATACATACCACTGGCTACACTCCATGTCGCAACCGTCCCCAAATAGGGGAATCCTAAGGCTAAAAGCACGGTAAGAATAAAACGTGCCACAAGGCCTTCATTTCTTAAAATTATCCATCCCATGCCAACAACCAAAACGTCTGTTATAAAAATGGCTGGTTTAACCCATGAGAACGGATTGCCCAATATAATCTCCATTGTCATATGACGCCAGGCTGGTCCTGCTGAGGGGATAAAAAATTTAACCGGATAGATGGCCCAATCATCCCCGGAGGGGGGCTGTATGGCCCATAGGATGTAAACCGCTGTGAGAGCGATTAAGAATAATACGCCTGAAGTAATAATTCTTTTCATTTAACCTTCTCCCTAATGAGACCTTCATAAACGTGCAACAAATCCCCGCAATGCTTGGAAGCGGTATATTTTAAATTATAGACCCGACGGGTGTTGGCGCATAATTGCGCGTACTTATTTTCATCGCGGACCATATCCATAGCTTTAGTGGCAAGGTCTTGGGGGTCGCTGTTAGAAAATAATAATCCACTAACGCCATCCTCCACGATTTCTTCCATGGTCCCGATCCTGTTAGCTAATACAGGCACTCCGTAAGCGTAGGCTTCCACCACCACCCTGGGAAAATTTTCATAGCAAACCGACGGGACAATTAAAAATCTCGCGCCTGCCAGGGTTTTAAGGTACTCACCGCTTTCTAAAAACCCTAACATTTTTACATGCGCTAATCCCTGTTCCTTAATATAAGATCCCATCTCTTTACGCTTTGGCCCTGTGCCAACGATATATAACGGAATTCCCTTTATATTCCGCCATGCCTGCAACAAAATATCAACGCCTTTTTCTTGGGCTAACCGCCCGGCATAAAGGGCATAACCGCCTCTGTTTTCTATACTGTTAAGATCCTGGGACGGTTCTTCCACAAAATGCGGCAAGACCGTAATCTTATCCGACGGAATCCCCGCCTGAATATGTTTTCTCCTGGAGAATTCCGTGGCTACCACGAAACGATCCACGACACTTTCCCAAGTCTTACGGCGCCAGTGATGGCCGATCATGTCCTCGACCGCCGCGGAGCGTGTCCATGAGCCCTGATAACATTTATGAATAATGCCCCAAAGGCGCGCCCCACGCAGACAATCTTCACAGGGATGATTATCCCTGAAAAACAGTCCATTAAGACACATCAGACGAAAATTATGCAGGCTGACAACCACCGGCACCCCCTCGTCTTTACAGGCATATAAAACAGAGGGGGTCATGACAAAAAAAATATTATGAAAATGAACCACGTCGGGCTTAAAAGAGCGGATCAACGAACGCATCCGGTCATAAGAGCCTTTTGAAAAGCGCAGGCGAGCCGCATGAGCCGCCCGTGAAAACAAATCGGATTTAATTTCATTGTTATGGCGTTCATAGAGGCGGACTTCATGGCCGGAACTTTTAAGCATATCCGCCTGCGAACGAAATACCGCGTCTTCGCCGCCGGGCTGCTGATAATAATTGTGCCCGATTAGAATTCTCATACAGACCTATGTCTTTGGCGGTAAAAAGCCAGAGTATCGAGGATGCTTTGAGATAAATTATATTTGGGCCGCCAGCCGGTCGTCCGCCTTAACTTCACATTCGAGCCCACGGCATAAATGACCCCCGGCTTGGCTTTTTTGTTTTCTTTAACTTTAATCCCTGATAGCTTGGAGGCCGCGATCATGTCAGCCAAAAGTTCACGCATGCCCATCCCCTTCCCAGAACATATATTGTAGATCTCGCCGGGCTTACCCTTTGAAGATAAAACATAAAGCGCTCCACAAATGTCCCGTATATCCAGGAAATCCCTTAACCCCTCTAAATTAGAAACGTGAAGTTCTCCCAATCGCGATGATTTTTCTAAGGCGGCGATGTCTTGGGCGAATTTCCCGGCTGCCATATCTTCCGGGATGCCGGGCCCAAGAATATTAAAAAGGCGGGCAATGATAACATTTTGCCCCAAGCCGGCATAATGAAGGGCCGCCTGAGTCTGCAATAACTTGACCCTTCCATATAAACCCGTCGGATGATTGGATGTCTTTTCTAAAATCGGCCGCCGGTAGCCGGTTTCCCCATACTCCGCGGCAGACCCGGCGATGACGACACGGGGATGATACTCTTTTAGCGAACGGATGGTTTCCAATAAATTGATCGTCGTTGAAACATTACCCCGAAAAAGTTGGGTAGGCCCGCCTGATCGCCCTCCGGCTAAGTGAAAAATAAGATCAGGCCGTTCTTCTTTTAAAAATATTTTCAAATCACTTTTATTTAATAAATCCACCCGATGATAGTTAGCGGCAACCTTGGATGCTTTCTGCCGGTCTATACCCAAAGCCATAATGCCCCGCTTTTGAGCTAAAAGGCGGCAAAGAGCAGTACCGATGAATCCCCGCGCACCGGTCACTAAAAATTTCTTACTCATAATCACTTTGGAATAAATTTTTTTTTATTTTGTTCAAAGATGTCCTGAGCGCGCTCCAGGTCTTCCGGGCGTCCCAGATCAAGCCATTGGCCATGAACTGCACAGCAACAGACTCTCTGAGATGCGGATTTAAGCCGCAACATCAAATCCGGTATGCCGATAGATTCATCTTTTTTTATGAAACTGCGGGCTTTAGCATTGAAAACATTGATCCCCATGCTGACAAAGGACACATGTTCGGGCTTTTCATGGTAAGCCTTAAGCTCATGATGAGGTCCTACCTCAATGACCCCAAAATCATTTTTGATCTTGCGTTCCTTGATGGCGATGCTGGCCGCGGCTTTCTGTTGTTGATGCCGCTTAAAAAAATGAGCGAAATCCATATCGGTGAGAACATCCCCATTAAGTACCAAAAAATCATCCTCTGTATGTTTGGCCAGCCCAAGCGCACCCGCGGTCCCCAAGGGTTTGCCCTCGCGCACATAACGGATGCAGACACCCCAACGGCGGCCATCGCCAAAATAAGCCTCAATAAGTTCAGCCAAATAACCGGTAGAAATGAGAATATTTTTAAAACCGTAATGTTTAAGCTGGCGTATGATGATCTCCAAAATAGGGACTTCACCTACAGGCAAAAGAGGTTTGGGTAAAACAGTCGTGTACGGCCGAAGACGTGATCCTTGGCCGCCGGCTAAGATCACCACTTGGGCTTTAAACATTGTAAATCTCCGTTTTATAAGATTTCATATTTTTTTTCATCCATTGGCAGGTTTGGCGCAAACCTTCTTTAAGAGGAACTTGCGGACACCAGCCGGTCAGTTTTTTTAATTTCTCCCCATTGCAAACTAATCTCTCCACCTCGCTTTTAGAGGGACGGATACGTTTGGGGTCCTTTTCAATCCGGACGTGTGAACCTAATATGTCCTGTATAATCTCAACTATGTCCCGAATGGAAGTCTCTACCCCGCTGCCGGTATTAAATACCTCCCCACACCCGCCCTGAACTTCGGCCAGACGCACAAAAGCATCTACCGTATTGCCTACATAGTTTAAATCGCGGGTGGTTTCAATATTACCCAACGAAAGGGTTTTTCCTCCTGCTAAGATCTGGGAGATGATCGTAGGGATCACCGCGCGCGCCGATTGGCGGGGACCAAATGTATTAAACGGCCTTAATACCACGACGGGCAGATCAAAGGAACGATAGAAGGACACCGCCAAACTGTCCGCTGCGGATTTTGTGGCCGCATAAGGCGATTGGGGATTTATCGGATGGTTTTCATCAATAGGCACATATTGAGCGGTCCCGTACACTTCACTGGTCGATGTGTGCACGATCCTTTTAACTCCAAGCATTCTGGCCGCTTGCAGGACATTCATCGTACCGTTGATATTAGTCGCCACAAAACTATCCGGGGCTTTATAACTGTACGGGATGCTGATAAGCGCTGCCAGATGAAACACAATATCTATGCCCCGGCAGGCTTCGAGTACGCAATTAAAGTCCCTGACGTCCCCGGCAAACACTTCTGCTTTATCCAATACCCCGCGGGCCAGAGTGTCCAGCCAACCCCATTGACCAAAAGAATTATAATAAACAAAAGCCCTCACACGTGCGCCTTGGGCAATACAGCTTTCAGTCAAATGGCTGCCGATAAAACCATCGGCACCGGTAATCAAAATTTTCTTACCTTTTAATTTCATAAGTACCCTGGGGTTTATTCGTATTTTTACAAGCGTAGGCGAACGCCATTCCCGCTAATGTCCAAAACGGGATTGCTGTATATGGCAACTCAAGGATCAGTAAAAAATTTGCCGCCACCATCCAATTCAATAAAATAGCGGCCAATAAAATCAAAATCCACGACCGCCGCACAAAAGCCAATCTGATAAACCAGAAAAGCGATCCCCACATAAAGACTACCAAGATTATACCAACGATACCGGCGCGGTAGAGAATATTAAAATAAGAATTGTGCGGTTCTATCCAGCCGTCCCTGCCCCATTCTATCTCGGCCCAATGCAGCACTTCCAGGCTGGGAGAACGCAGAGGTCTGCCTAAATCAAAACCCATCAACGGCTTGTGTGCCTTCCAATCTTCAAACATATCCCGCCAGATGAATAAACGAAAAACAATGTTGGCCAGCGAAACCGATCCTATATTAGCTTCTCCCAAATCAAATGAAGGATTAGGGTCCGATGTGCCGGCAAGCATTTGCTTAAAACTTTCGTAATTGAAGGCCACGGATACTTTTTCAACCGCCTCCGGCTTAGTCTTCTGCTGTACTGAGGCTTTCTCAACTAATCCAGGCTTAGCTTTCTCCTGCGCTGTAAGAGGATCCACGACTGATTTTCCAACTGCCTCCGGCTTAGCCTGCTCCGGCGCTGCAAGAGGATTAATGTAATAATAAAACCTTGACTGCGCCTCCGACGAATGATAAAGCCCAACCCTGCTGGGCTCCATCTTAAAGGTTTTCTCCTTAGCCTGCACGTCCTTATCCATCTCCCTAAACTTGTTGGCCACTTGCGCGGGGGATTCGAAGATACGGCCGGACTCGCCCAAAATAAAAAATTTGTAAAACCCAAATGATATCCCCAATAATACAAAAATAAAAACGGCCACCTTTATATAGGATTTGATTTTCCACAAATACACAACGCCCGCCATAATAAATAATAACGAAACCGTATTGGCGACAAACATCATCCGGGCTGTTTTAAACAAAAATATATACGGAACAACAACAATCAAGGCTGTTGCCATCAAAGGAGTCCATTTTCTTTCTTTAGCCCCTAAGATCAAAACTAGCCCAAGACATGCCAGAGTAAGCGCCCAATAATGATCATAATGCTTCCAGGCAAAAACCCCCACAATAATAGAAAAAAGCAACAAGACCGCGCCTTTGGTGAAGACATCGCGATTAAAAAAAACAAAGCCAATCATGGCAAAAAACGGATAATAAAAAAGAGCGGCGTGACGAAAGGCCAAGGGCCCCCCGTGTTGGTATCCTGTAATAATTTTAAAAACGAACCACAACAAATAAATGAAAATAAAAAAATATTGCGGCTTAGATTGAGGCGGATATTTGATCCAGTAGCATGCCAGTAGAAGCAAGCAAAGAAATAAGAGCATCTCTCCGATAAAAATAGGAAAATTCAAATAAGAAAAATCTAAATAGATCTTGGCAAAACCCTGTTTAAACAGGATATATAATAAAGAAAAGGTGCCAACAAGAAATAATACCACGAAACTCCATGCCTGCTTCTGGGCTTTTTCTGTCCGGGACATCAATGAAAGACCTTTCACGTTTAAATTTTAACCCGCCATAACTCGAAAAATCCCATTAAATTCCCCAAAGCCCGCAAAAAATAACGGCCGCTCAACGACAAAACGCCAAGGACCATATTCTCCAATAATTGCCCGACCCCCGCCCACAAACAAAGGACCTTCGAAAGTTCTTTGTTCTTTTTAACAAAATAGTACCGGCTTTTAATTTGCTCACGGCCAAAGGTTAAATTCCGGTGTCTCTTGACTGTGCCTGTCAAATGCTCAATTTTTGCATCAGCCACAACGACCAGCCTGTATTTCCTGCCGACACGGTAACTAAAATCAAGATCTTCGCAAGAACCTGACCCTTCATACCAGGGATCAAAGGAAAATGTGTTAAAAATTTCACGCCGAAAAACCATACATGCCCCTGTAAGCCATTGAACATCCATTGTCTTACTCACGGGGCAAATCAAAGTATTATACCCCGAAGGTAATACAATGCCACGCTTAAAAGAACCCGTACAAAACACTCTTTTAAAGAACACGCCAGCCGTTGGTTTTTTCTCATTGACGATATTAAACATGGCGCCGGCGATCTCATCCGGAGCATTTTTCCAAAACTCAAACATAACTCTAAATGCCCCCTCACGCAACACAATATCGTCATCCAAAAAATAAACTTGATGAATATCCGGACTCAAAAGGGCCACCCCTTCATTACGCTTCGCCGGAAGACATATACATTGCGTTTTTACATATTTGATCTTAAGCGGATCAAATATTCCCTGATTGATTTCAGAAGGAAGGCTTGATGTTGCGCTGGCATCAATAATAATGATCTCCTGCGGCAGAACATCTTGATCTTTAATGCTGCGGAGCGCCCGATCCAATTCAAAAGCCCTGTCCTTGGTGGCAATGATACAAGCGACTTTGTTCATATTAATTTTTATTAGTCTCCATAAAAACCCTATTTTTAATCCATGATCGCGTGAAAGGAGCGGCGAGGGCCGCAGCTGTCAATGTAATAAGCAGGACCATTGCTATGTAACCGCCTAATATAAATTTGTTATCCGAAGCCGGCATAATCAGGCGAAGAATGCCGGCGGTTAATACGGACGCCCCCAAAGGCAGAGCAACATCAGTGCCATACCAACGCCACTTTTCGTGCGGTAACAACCGTCTGTGCATAAAATGGATCGTAAAAAAAACATACCCAGCGTTAATTATAACCCAACCGCTCGCCCCTCCCAAAGCTCCATAACGAAAGGTCAAAAAAACTATCAACGGCACCACTGTCACTACAGCTATTAAACTCACATACAACGTCAATTTTGTCCAACCATGGGCCAATTGCAATGCATAAGGAATGTTCATAAGCCCATTTAAAGCTGTGCCGCAAATAAGGATACTTATCAAAAGATGGGTCTTCTGGGCTGTCAGGGGATTATGCATCCAAAGTAACATAATTTCAAAAGAAAATATCGCAATGACAATCGCAACAGGAAGGATCAAAACGGACATGAACTGACAACTTTTATGATAAAGCTCTTTCAAAGTTTCCCCATCACAAACAGATGCCAGTTGCGTAAGCCTTGGATAAACGGCAGAAAAGACAGGGCTCATAAGACGAGCAAGGGAAAACGAAACAGTGACAGCAAGGGTATAATATCCAAACATTTCCAAAGACAACATTTTGCTGAGGACCACCTTATCAGACTGGATAAGGACCATTGATAAAAGGGATATCCCTGCTATCTGCAGGGAGAATTTCCAAACCCCTTTCAAAAGCTGTTTACGGAAAACAGTCTTGCCCCCAACGCCTGGAAGTTTGTGCCAAAGAATGGACCTCAAACAACAAGTGCCAATAATACTGATAACGACCTGCCATAGAAAAAAAGCCTGGATCGTCGGAGATATCAGCCACAGAACCAAAACAGCCCCCGCGCCGCGCAATGTGCTAAAGACCCCATTGACCACATTGAGCAATACCTGTTTCTGAAGACCGATAAGCCCTCCGGAGTAAAAAGAGCCTGGCCATTGAAAGGCCATGCTCAACCCCATGATCATGATCGCCCCTTCGATCGTATGGGAAGACAGGTGTCCCGGTTTAAGCCAGTGATACGCGATCCAGGGGGCCGTCCCTACAACGGCAACCCCAATAGCTATTGCCACTCCCCAATAAATTATTTCCAGAGATCGAAGCAGATCACGCATTTCCTGCTCTTTACCCGAAAGGGCCGAAAGGCGCGCCATTTCCCGTGTCAACGTAGCTCCTATCCCCATATCCAAAACAGCAACAACTGCCTGAAGTGAAACAAAAACCCCAATAAGCCCATAGGACTCAACCCCCATAAATTTAATATACAAGGGCACAAACGCCAACACCATCAGGGCCTGCCAGACATTCCCTACAAGATTAGCAATAATGTTTTTTTTCAGGAGACTCATATTCCTTTTATCTTCGTTAAAATCCCTTGGAATTTAGTATTATCACCCCAAAATTCCATCGGCTCATAATCCCGGTACGGGTAATAGCCGAGGTTTAGTTTTATATTCGCCCCACGCTGGGCGATCTTTTGTTCAACCAAATGACGGACCGAAATAGGCTTACCGCTGCAACAATTAATGATCCCCGAGTATTCAGGATGTTCACAAAGCAGTGCTAGGAAACGCGCAACATCTTCAACCGGAAGATAATCGCGCAGTTGTTGACCCGCGGACATATTGAACGTTCCTTCTTTATGATCAATGGCGTAATCCAGTTGAGGAAGCAGACTCTTTGGATTCTGGCCTTGGCCATACATATAAAACAGCCTGACCCATTGAAGCGTGAAAGGTTGTTTTGCCTGAAACTCCTCAAGATCCCTTCGCAATGTGTCTTTGGCTATCCCATAAGGAGTTGTCGGCATCGGGGCAGTTTCTTCCGATAGGGCTCCCCTTTGCATACCATATTCGGAGCAAGTCCCTGTGATCAAGACATGCTTGATCCCTCCTGAAACCATTCCGGTAATAAAACGGTAATCCGCCGGATAATTCTCCTCTAAATGAAACTTCCCTTTACAATCGGACACCCCATGCCAAGCCAGATGAACAAGAATATCAGGCGCCCCAAAAATCTTCATCAGATCATCTTTTAAATTATGTATATCGCAAGCAACGAACTTCGTTTTCTTATACCAGGGCATTTCTTGGGCCCGAGCAAGATTGCGGGCAACGGCCACAACGTTATGGCGGCGGGCAAGCAATTCCATCACAACATGCCGTCCAACAAATCCGGTAGCGCCGGTGACAAGGATCTTCATGCACATTCCGCCTTGGTCATAGGCCCTCTCTATAAGAATTGATCTGTTGAAAAATGACCGCGCACATATTCTTTTTTTGGGCCAATCCCCAATATCCTTTGACAGTCCAATCAAGCGCTTGGGCAATCGACATTCTCGGCCTCCATCCCAGCTCTTTCTTGGCCTTAGAAACATCCAGCATTAAAAGTTTTGCTTCATGGGGATGTTTGCCAGGCGATAACTTAACCCTGCTGCTTTCGCCCCATTGACGGGCTATCATGTCCGCTACCTGTCTTACCGTCAATACATCCCTGCTATCCGGGCCAAAATTCCATGCTGAAGCGAATTTTGACCCGCTGACAAAAAGTCTCTCTGCGAGCATCAAATAGCCGCACAACACATCCAAGACATGCTGCCACGGACGAACAGCCTGAGGATTACGCAAAAGAATGCCCTTATTTTTCATCAACGCACGGATGCAATCCGGGACCAAACGATCCTGGGCCCAATCGCCCCCTCCTATCACGTTACCTGCACGAGCTGTGGCAACGGCTAAGCCAAATGACCTTCTGTAAGTGGCTGTCACGATCTCCGAACAGGCTTTACTGCTGGAATACGGATCATATCCGCCCAAAGGGTCCTCTTCGCGATACCGATAATGGCATTCCATGTTCTCATAACATTTATCGGTCGTTACATTGACGACCGCGCGGACAGATGGGACAGTTCGGATCGCCTCGAACAAATTAACCGTGCCCATGACATTGGTCGCATAAGTTGCCACCGGGGCCTTATAAGAATCACGAACCAAGGGTTGCGCTGCCATATGAAAGACGACCTGAGGCTTTGCCTGACGGACAAGATGCCCGAGCTTTTTTCCATCGCGAATATCCAGGATCACCGAACGCTGTAGTACATCCTCGACATTCGCTGCCAAAAAAAGAGACGGCTTTGTCGGTGGAGGCAAAGCAACGCCCGTCACTTTTGCGCCCATTTGGGCAAGCCATAA
>CAYNGE010000005.1:21454-24269 GCA_964396865.1 uncultured Planctomycetales bacterium | reverse complement strand
TATAACACCGCAATTAAAGAGATCCCAAAGGACATTGACTCTGTTGCATCCTTGACCAAGGACAATCCTCAACAGCAGGCCAGTATCCGGCAGCTTAGCAGGCTTTCCCGTGACAAACTTGATGTGGTACGGAATTTCATTAATGCCCGCCGCATGGGGGGGCTGAAAGCGGCCTTGCCTATAATCCTTAGAGATAATGGCAGGCTGATCATGAATAGGATCAGGGTACTCATTGATCAGATGACAAGCCGCGAGGAACAGTTGTTGGACACGCGCAATCGTAACGTTAACAAACTCGCCCAGCAAGGATTTGGAATGTTAGCCCTCTGGATGCTGATGTCCATATTGATCCTTGGTGTTGCCGCAGTTGTTCTCACAAGCACGGTGAGGATCGCTGATAGAGACCAACGTCTCCAGAGAGATAGCAGGAAAGGTCTAAGGATTGTTCAGCGATACGTATTTGTGGTCCCGATTGTTGGGTTGTCCATAGCGCTGCGATGGTGGCTGTTGCAGTCCTTTGGCCCAATGCCGCTTTATCTTACGTTTTATCCGAGCGTTCTTTTGGTGGCGATGGTCTCCGGCGGGGGCCCTGGAATTTTGGCCACTCTGTTGTCGGCTTTAGCGGCCGATTACTGGTTTATTGAACCGATCGGGCAGTTTAATATATTAGGAACAAATGACGCTGTTTCAATGGGCATTTTCGCAGGCACAGGCGTATTTCTAAGCGTCTTGGTAGAGTATTACCACCAATTGCAGAAAAAGTCCATAGAGGCCATACGCCAGGCTAATATGTACAACCGAAGCTTAATTGAAGCATCTCTTGACCCGCTGGTCACGATTTCAGCTGACGGCAAGATTACCGACGCTAACGAAGCCGCTGTAAAGGTCAGAGGCATATCCAAAGAAAAACTCATAGGGACCGAATTTGCAGCCTATTTTACAGAACCGGAAAAAGCCCGGCAAGTATATCACGAGGTTTTTGCCAAGGGCTTTGTTACTGATTACCCCTTGACCATTCGTAACGAGAATGGATGGCTCACGGATGTCCTTTATAATGCATCCCTTTATCGGGATGCGCACGGCAATGTCCTTGGAATATTTGCTGCCGCGCGCGATGTGACGTTACTCAGGCATGCCGAAGCGGAACTTAAGGCTCATCGAGACAACCTTGAAGTTCTGGTGAAAGAGCGGACATCTGAACTGGAAACCGTCAATAGACAACTTGCGCAATCCAACGAAAATCTCGAGCAGTTCGCTTATGTCGCTTCCCACGATCTTCAGGAGCCGTTGCGCGTAATGTCAAGTTATTCCCAGCTGTTAAAGAAGCGTTACAAGGGCAAACTTGGGTCAGACGCGGATGATTTTATCGGTTTTGTGGTTGATGCGGCAAGCCGCATGCAGAAGCTCATTGTTGACCTTCTTGCCTATTCACGATCAGGGAAACACGACCATGAGCTGGTCAAGCTGGACTCCAATGAAACAGTAGATAAAGTGATCCGTGACATGAGTTCGATCATAGAAAACAGTGAGGGTGAGGTGACCCATGATCAATTGCCTGTATTAATGGCCCATGAAACATGTTTTATCCAACTATTTCAGAATTTGATCTCAAACGCGCTTAAATACCGCCGTGATGAGCCCCCTAAAGTCCATATAAGCGCAAGTAGAAATAATGGCGCATGGTTTTTTTCCGTGGCCGATAATGGGATAGGCATAGAACCGCAGTACTATGAGCGGATATTCCAGATATTCGAACGCCTTCATTCCAAGCATGAATATTCCGGGACGGGCATAGGCCTGGCAATATGTAAAAAGATAGTGTTGAACTATGGAGGGAAGATATGGGTTGAGTCGCAGGTAGGGAAGGGCTCGACTTTTTATTTTACGATCCCGTCGTGACTAAGGAGAATTCGATGACCAACAGTAATTTTATGCGTTCCATCAATGTGCTTTTAATTGAAGACAGTCCTGCAGATGTGCGCCTGACAAAGGAGACGCTCAAGGAAGAGAAGATGCGTTTAACCCTTCATGTTGTCAGCGACGGGGTTGAGGCGTTGCATTTTTTGCGCAAGGAAGGTAAATTCCAGGAGGCGGTCAGGCCCGATTTGGTCCTTCTGGATTTGAATCTTCCTAAAAAAGACGGCCGCGAAGTCTTAAAAGAGATCAAATCGGACGATGATCTAAAGACCATTCCCATTGTGGTCTTGACTGTCTCTAAGGCGGAAGAGGACGTGTTTAGGGCTTATAATCTGCATGCCAATTGCTATATCACAAAACCGATCGACTTGGATCAATTCTCGATCGTGGTCAGATCAATAAAAGAATTTTGGTTGACGATCGTAAAACTGCCGCTCAGCGAGGGTCAATAATAACATGTCGAAAGAAAAAGTCATATTATTGGTGGTAGAGGACAGTGATGCTGATTTTAGGCTCGTGACAGAGCATCTAAAGGATTGCGCCCAGTTGTCTTTTGAAGTCAGCAGGGCGAAGCTCATTTCAGAAGCGATCAATGTGATGGCAGAAAAGCAGTTTGACGCGGCACTGTTGGATCTGAGCCTTCCCGACAGCACGGGATTATTGAATGTAGATAAGATCTGCAAACATAACCCGAAAATAGCCGTAGTGGTTTTAACAGGAGTTGATGATGAAGAATTAGGCATGGAGGCGGTTAAAAGAGGCGCTCAGGATTACGTTATTAAAGGCAGTATGTTGGACGGCGCGTTTTATCGTAGCATAAGATATGCCATAGAGCGCAAGCGGGCACAGGAAGCGCTGCAGCAGAGCCGGGAACGGCTCGATCTTGCTTTGATCTCTT
>CAYNGE010000005.1:0-21444 GCA_964396865.1 uncultured Planctomycetales bacterium | reverse complement strand
TTCAAGAATGGCTACTTTTGATTTGGATATCATCAAGAACAAGCGCACTTGGAGCGAAGGTGTTCATAGCCTGTTGGGAACTAAATCGGAAACCTTTAAAGGAACAGCCGAAGAATTTTTTCAAACAATACATCCGGAAGACCGAGGTACTGTACAAGCGGCCCTTAGCAAGGCTTTTGAAACAGGGATATATGAAACAGAATACCGCGCGGTCTGGCCGGATCGCAGCATTCATCACATTTCCGCTAGAGGCAAAGTTCATTATAATAGCGCGGGCCAGGCTGTTTTGTTGACAGGTGTTTGTTGGGATAACACCGAACACAAAGAAGCCGAAAATATTTTAAAGCGGGATGAAGAGACATTAAGAAAGTTAGTTAATCAACAGGCCAATGACATTCTGGTTGCGCAAGCGGAATTGGAACAGGCCAAACGTCTTTCAGATATAGGCACCTTGGCCGCGGTAGTTGCCCATGAGTTGCGCAACCCCTTAGCCGCGATAGCGATCACAGTGGCTAATATTCAACGAAAATTAAAAGATGACGCAAAATGCGGGCATCATTTCCAAGCGATCAAAAAAAAGATCGAGGAGAGTAATCAGATCATCAATAATCTTTTGTTTTATTCGCGCCTGCGAAAGCCGAACCTTCAAAATGTGGAGATCTATTCCATTCTTAAGGAATGCGTCGATCTGGAAACAAAGAAATCTAACGGAAAGATTGTATTTACGAAGAGGCTTGAACCGATAAGAAATATTTTAATTGAAGCCGATGGGGTTCAAATTCGCGAAGTATTATCAAATCTGCTGGGCAATGCCCGTGAGGCCATGATCAAGGAACAAGGAGTTGTAGAAGTCACGGCCGGGCATGATGCGGATTCGGTCAGGATTTGCATAAAAGATGACGGGGTTGGGATATCAAAAGAATGCTTAGAACGTATATTTGATCCCTTCTTTACGACGAAATCTAATGGAACGGGACTTGGGCTTACCATTTCTTATCAAATAGTATCCATGCACAAGGGCTCAATTGGTTTTACAAGTAAGCCCGGTCAAGGGACTGTTGTTGAAATGATCCTGCCTAAGAAGGTGCCAAAAAATGGTTAACGGGAGGATCCTGGTCATAGACGATGATGCTGATTTGTGTGAAGGGATAGCGGAATTTCTGCGGGATGAAAGGTATTGCGTCGAATGCACATCCGATCCTTTTGCCGTGGAAGCTTTGATCGAAAGGCAGAAGTTTGATATCGCGTTGTTGGACTTTAAAATGTCGGGTTTGACGGGGATTGATATTTTAAAAAAAATACGGAGCAAAGATTCTCAAATGAGAATTATTATAATAACCGGCAGGCCATTTATTGAGAAACTGCTTGATGAAGAAAATCTATCACACCTGATCGACGGGGTCATGAGTAAGCCGTTTAATCCGGATGTTTTATTAAAGAAGATCAGCGATCTGTCTTTAAAGCGGTCGGTTGGAGCGCAGGAAGGCCTCTGATGAAGAAAAATATTTTGATAGTTGAGGATGACGAGATCATAGCCACAAGTTTAAAGTTGTGTTTGAAAGACTATGGTTACAATGTCCTTAAAACCGTATCTACGGGAGAGGACGCTATACACAGCGCGAAGAAAAATATACCGGATCTCATTCTTATGGATTTTAAATTAAAAGGACCGATGGATGGGCACCGGGCTGTAACAAATATCCGTCGGCATTCCAACGTCCCGGTCATTTATTTGACGGGCGGGGACCAATTTGGATTAGATGAAAAGATCAAAGATACTAAACCGTGTGATTATGTTATCAAGCCGTTTGATGTGGATGTATTGGTCGACAAAATAAATAAGTTGCTAGATGGGTATAGCGATGCGGCGGTTCCGTTAAAGCCGTATTAAATACGAAGGGAAAGACTATGGCAATGAATGTATCCGGTTATGCGGCAAGATCAGCTAAAGACGCCTTGGCGCCGTATCGTTTCAGTCGACGGGATCCGCGGGATAACGATGTGGTTATCGAAATCCTTTACTGTGGCGTATGCCACTCGGACTTGCATCAGGCTCGCAACGATTGGGGCAATAGCGCTTACCCGATGGTGCCCGGGCATGAGATCATCGGCCGGGTGTCAAGCGTCGGGCCAAAGGTCAAACGCTTCAAGAAAGGCGATCGTGTCGGCGTTGGTTGTATGGTTGATTCCTGCCAGCGTTGCGAAGCCTGCGAAGACGGGCTTGAGCAGTATTGTAAGGAGATACCGACGTTTACCTATAACGCCGTCGATCGTCACGATCAAATGCCCATGTTTGGCGGTTATTCCGAGAAGATCGTCGTATCCGATAAATTTGTCGTGAAGATACCTAAAGGATTGGATTTAAAGGGTGCCGCGCCTTTATTGTGCGCCGGGATCACGACCTGGTCACCGCTGCGTCACTGGAAAGTGGGTAAAAAAAGTAAGGTGGCGGTTATTGGCCTTGGCGGGCTCGGCCATATGGCACTGAAGTTGGCCAAAGCGCTTGGCGCAGATGTCACACTGTTTACCCGTTCGCCTGGCAAAGAAAAAGACGCTCGCCGTTTGGGCGCCCATCATGTTGTGCTCTCTACGGATGAAAAGCAGATGTCGGCTGTTAAGGGCACTTTTGATCTCATCATTGATACTGTGCCCTATGTTCACGATCTTAATTTGTATTTGCCGACACTGTCGCTTAGCGGCACCTTGGTTTTAGTCGGGTTTTTAGGGGGGTTGGAACCGGCATTGAACACCGTTTCGATGATCATGGGGCGTAAGTCGGTTGCGGGTTCCGTTATTGGCGGTATTGCCGAAACGCAAGAAGTGCTCGATTTCTGCGGCAAGCATGGGATCACAGCGGATGTCGAAATGATCAAAATTCAGGACATCAATGAAGCATATGAACGCATGTTGAAAAGTGATGTGAAATACCGCTTTGTGATCGATATGGCATCGCTGAAGACTTGATAACCCTGAAAACCGTTATCGTTCGGACTAGCTCCATTTGTTGAAATGGACATGAGCGGCATTGTACTTATCCCGAGGCTTATCCTCTCCTGCCGGAACACCTATCGCGATCACGCATAACGGACTTATGTGTTCAGGCAGTGCGAGTATTTTTTTGACCAGCGCGACCCGCTCCGGCCTTGGATGGGCCGCGGTCCAACATGAGCCCAGCCCCAATGCCTTGGCAGCAATAAGTATATTTTCCGCGGCCGCGGAACAGTCTTGTATCCAATAGTCGCTTGAGCCGGCATCATAAGCCGTGCTTAGATCGCTGGCCACAACGATAGCGTGCCTTGCCGTTAAAAGCATCTTCGAATAAGGCAGCCCTGTCCCAAGCTGGTCGATCAGCGTTGGGTCATCCACAATGATAAAACGAAAATGCCGTGTATCCCGCGAAGTGGGCGCCGCCATTCCCGCTTTTGCCAGTTGGGATAGGATTTCTCTGGAAACAGGCGCCTTGGTATATCTTCGAATACTTCTTCGATCCAAAATACTTTTTAAAATATTCATAACAGTCCTTTCGTTGGTTATCATTTTAACAAATTGTTACGGCGCTTTTGTAATAATTTAAGTTTTTTTAAAAAATAGTGTAAAAAAGTCAGAAGAAAGATAATTCCCCCTATACCGGTTTTATTTATATTTCAATAACATATGCCGATAGGATTATTCTTTCGCGCCATCATAGACGTAGCAAAGGAGAGGCATAGGCAATGGATAGCTATTTTGGCGGCATGGAGATCGTCAGGTTTCTATTTCAACGTTCCCTGGCAGTGATCTATTTGATCGCTTTTGTAGTGGCCCTTAATCAGTTTCCGGCGCTTTTGGGGGAAAAAGGTCTTTTACCGGTACCGGAATTCATCAAGTATGTGCCATTTCAAAATTCTCCGAGCATTTTTTACTTATCATATTCTGACCGGTTATTGGCCATTGTGGCATGGACGGGGATCATCCTATCATTTTGCGCGATGCTCGGGCTTACGGAAAAGGGGCCATGGTGGTTTTCCACCATAGCGTGGCTGGTTCTGTGGGTCTTATATCTTTCCATCGTCAATGTGGGCCAGACATTTTACGGCTTTGGCTGGGAGTCCATGCTCTGTGAGGCGGGCTTTTTTTGCGCTTTCCTTGGATGCAGCCGTGTCATGCCGTCTTTGATCCCGATCGTTATTCTCCGGTGGATGCTTTTTCGCCTAGAGCTCGGCGGCGGATTGATCAAGCTGCGCGGTGATGAATGCTGGCGTAACCTGACCTGCCTGTTCTATCATTACGAAACCCAGCCGCTTCCTAATCCGTTAAGCTGGTATTTCCAGCATTTCCCTAAAATTGTCCATGTCCTTGGCGTCTTGTTCAATCATTTTGTGGAGCTCATCGTGCCCTTCGGGTTATTTGCTTCACAGAATATTGCGGCGCTTTCCGGGGGGATCATCATTTTTCAACAGCTTTTGTTGATCATTAGCGGAAATTATTCATTTCTAAATTGGCTGACCATTATTTTGGGGGTCACAGCGTTAAATGACAATATCTTATCAAAGATCGTCCCATTTCATTTGTCCGGCGTGGCGGCGCGGTCCTGGTTTCAAAACAGGATTTTATACGTCCTGGCCGCTGTGACGGCCATACTGAGCATTCAGCCGGCGCTCAATCTTTTTTCCAAAAGGCAATTAATGAACTATAGTTATAATCCTCTGCAGCTGGTCAATAGTTATGGCATGTTTGGCAGCGTAACAAAAATAAGATATGAACTCATCATCCAAGGCACGCAAGATGCTTCCGTCAACGCCCAAACACAATGGAAAGAGTACGAATTTAAGGGCAAGCCCGGCGATGTCCGAAGACGGCCGCCGCAGGTAGCTCCTTATCAATTGCATTTGGATTGGCAGATGTGGTTTCTTCCTTTCTCGGTTGCTGTGACGGGCCGCGGCCTTGTCATCGAAGGGTATGAACTGTGGTTTTTGCGGTTTATGGAAAAATTACTTGAGGGGGACCGGCAGATGCTTAAACTCTTAAGGCAAAATCCATTTCCTGATCGTCCGCCCCATTTTATCCGTGTCATGTATTACCGGTATCAGTTTACGAACTGGCAGGAGCGCAAAGAAACCGGAGCTTGGTGGAAAAGAACGCTTATAGGCGAATATTTGCCTCCGGTTGATCTAGGAGTACTCAAAAAATATGGGACTTAAAGAGACAGCACAGCTTCCGGTCATGCTTTATGACGGTGATTGCGGGTTTTGCAAGCGCCGTGTTAAAGAGTGGAAGAAAATGACCGGTGACCATGTGAGGTATGAAGACTACCGGGCAGTCCTTCATGATTTCCCGCAATTGACCCAAAAGCAATGTCAGGAGGCTGTCTGGCTCGTAATGCCGGACGGCATGATTTATTCGGGAGCAAAGGCTGTTTTTAAAGCCCTTGATCATGCCGGAAAATACCGGTGGCTTTTACGTTGCTATGAACGTGTGCCGGGTTTTGGCTGGGCGTCAGAACGGTTTTATCAACTCATCGCCGGCCACCGCTCTTTTTTATCTAAATTTGAGCGCGCCAAGAGACGCCGTGTATAATTGGGCGCCCGGAAGCCGCTTTTCAAGGTGCGTATGGGGTTAACATCAAAATTAAAAAGTCGTCTTATCCGATATGCGTTCGCGCTGCTAGCGGCAGGCATGGGGATCCTTCTGCGTATAGCAATTGTACATTTTACAGGACCAAGCTTGCCCACCTATATCACCTGCTATCCCTTTATAATGTTTGCGGCGATGTTTGGGGGATTAGGGCCGGGCCTACTAGCTACCGCGGTCTCCTCGATCATTATTGGACATTGGTTTCTGTCGTTGCCGTTAAATAATCTAGCCGATGTTACAGGGATAACGTTATTTTTGAGCATGGGTATATTAATGAGCGGGGTTGCTGAGTTTTACCAACGAAGGAATAAAAAACAAGAGGATACGCTTCGTCAAGCCGGTGTTTACAACCGTTCTCTTTTTGAGTTCTTGCCTGACCCGATTGTAACCATCAGTAAGGAGGGCAAGATCGCTGACGCTAACAAAGCCGCTGTAAAGATCAGAGATATATCCAAAGAAAAGCTCATAGGGACCGACTTTTCAAGCTATTTTACAGAACCGGAAAAAGCCCAGCAAATATACCAGGAGGTTTTTAATAAAGGATCCATCTCAGACTATCCCTTAACTGTCCGCAGTAAGGACGGTAGACTAACGGATGTCCTCTACAATGCCACGGTCTACAAAGATGAGAGGGGGAATGTTCTCGGCGTCCTTGCTTCGGCAAGAGATGTTACCGTTCTTAACTTTCTGGAAGAAAAGCTGGTCCGTTCAGAAAAGTTAGCCATTATCGGGAAATTAGCGTCGAGCGTAGCTCATGAACTCAGGAACCCTTTGGGAGTAATAAAAAATGCAGTATATTATCTTAATATGTTGGAACCGGTTATAAATAGCCCGAAGATCAAGGAAAACCTGGATGTTATTAACCGGGAAATAGACAATTCAGACAAGGTCATAACAAATCTCCTGGAATTCTCCCGCGCTAAGGAGCCCGTCTTTCATCCGGAAAATATCAATCTTATCGTCAGGGAAGCGTTAGATAGATCGAGAATACCCGCCAATATAGAATTAGTTTTGGAACTGGGAGACGATTTGCCGAAGATCAAGGCAGACGCTTTCCAGATGAGTCAGGTATTTTCTAATATAACCAAGAATGCGTTGGAGGCTATGAGAAAAGGTGGGACGCTTAGAATTAAGACCGAATTTAAACATAATACTTTTGTGGAAGTGACCATTTCAGATACCGGCCCGGGGATCCCCAAAGAAAATATTGATCGGATATTTGAGCCGCTATTTTCTACCAAAGCTAAGGGCACAGGCTTGGGGCTAACCGTATGCTTAGAAATAGTCGAAAGGCACAATGGCAGGATCGAAGTTGATAGCGATATCGGTAAAGGTGCTGCTTTTAGAGTTCAATTGCCAAGATCCGTTTAATTCCTATCTGTAACCTCAGTAATTTTTTGCCGCAGTTTTAAGTAAAAAAGCCATAAAAGTAGAGAAAAGTCAGGAAAAAGCCGAATTGCGGCCTATACGTAAAGACTTTCTTCATGTATAAGAATTTAGCGAAGTAATATAACATTAGCGGGAAGGGAACAGTAAGGATATGCCATGGAGCCTGTTAAAGCCTATTCATGGTATAAAGACGCTATTTTTTATGAGATCCATGTCCGCGCCTTTGCCGACAGCGAAGAGTATGACGGTATTGGGGACTTTCGGGGGTTGGCCGGAAAATTAGATTACCTGCAGAATTTGGGAGTGACTGTACTATGGATACTCCCGTTTTATCCCTCGCCCTTAAAAGACGATGGTTATGATATCTCCGATTACATGAACGTGCATCCGGATTATGGCACCCTTGCGGATTTTAATTATTTTTTAAAGAAAGCCCATCAACGAGGGCTTAAAGTGATCACGGAGTTGGTGTTAAATCACACCTCTGATGCCCACGCATGGTTTGCGCGCGCTCGTCGTTCTCCTCCGGGGAGTGTATGGCGTGATTTTTATGTCTGGTCCGATACCCCCACCAAATATAGCGATGCCCGTATTATTTTTAAAGATTTTGAAACATCCAACTGGACATGGGACCCCATCGCCAAGGCCTATTATTGGCACCGCTTCTATGCGCATCAGCCGGACCTTAATTATGATAATCCTGAAGTGCAAAAATCCATGTTTCGGGTGGTAGATTTTTGGCTGGAGATGGGAGTTGACGGGTTACGTCTTGATGCCGTCCCTTATCTTTATGAGAGAGAGGGGACCTCATGCGAGAATCTTCCCGAAACTCACGATTTTTTAAAGAAAGTTCGGCGGCATGTGGATGAAAAATTCAAGGACCGCATGCTTTTGGCGGAAGCTAATCAATGGCCCGAAGATGCCGCTTCTTATTTTGGCAATGGGGATGAATGCCACATGGCTTTTCATTTCCCCATCATGCCGCGCCTTTTTATGAGCATTGATATGGAGGACCGCTTTCCTATCATTGATATCCTCCAGCAGACACCGGCCATTCCTGAGTCAAATCAATGGGCTATTTTTTTAAGAAATCATGATGAATTGACCCTGGAAATGGTCACCCATGAAGAGCGTGATTATATGTACCGGGTTTATGCGCATGATCCTAAAGCCCGCATCAATTTAGGCATCCGCAGGCGCTTGGCGCCTCTTTTACAGAATCAGCGCCGGAAAATAGAGTTAATGAACGGCCTTTTATTTTCTTTGCCGGGGACGCCGATCATTTACTATGGGGATGAGATCGGCATGGGGGACAATATTTATTTAGGGGACCGTAACGGTGTACGCACACCCATGCAGTGGAGTTCTGATAAGAACGCGGGGTTTTCCCGTGCCAATCCCCAAAAGCTATACCTTCCGATCATTATCGATCCCGAATATCACTACGAGGCCTTTAATGTCGAAGGTCAGCAGAATAATCTTCGATCTCTTTTATGGTGGATGAAAAGGTTGATCGCCTTAAGAAAGAAGTATAAAGCTTTTGGCCGCGGGACCATTGAATTTTTGCAGCCGGCCAACCGTAAAGTTTTGGTTTTTCTTCGCCGGTATGAAAACGAATTGATATTAGTCATCGCCAACCTTTCCCGTTTTGTGGAGTATGTGGAGCTGGATTTGAAAGCTTATAAGGGGATGGTCCCTATGGAACTTTTTAGCCGTTCAAAGTTTCCCACGATCGGGGAATTGCCTTATTTTATTACATTGGGTCCACATGAATTTTATATGTTCATTCTTTTGGAAGAAAAGCCGGCTTCCCTTCAGGTCATGTCAACAAAAGCTGAGGCCCAAAAACCGCTTGCCGTTATAGAAGCAAAAGACAAATGGGCCTGGGTCCATCAGATGTCTGTAAGGGAGGCATTAGAGGGCATTCTTCCTGATTATTTTTTGACATGCCGGTGGTTTGAGGGGAAGGGCAATAAAATAAGTGCGGCCGCAATTGTTGATGCCATTTTGATCCCTTATAAAGACGCCGAGGTCTACATGACTATCATTCGTTTTGAATATACTGATGCTCCGGCCCAGCAATATTTGCTTCCCATAGCTTATGCTCAAGGGGCCCGGGCCCAGGAATTGATCCAAAATTCCCGTCAGGCCGTCATCACCACGATTTTGATCAAGGCCGAAGGGAAACAGGAACAAGGCATTCTTTACGATGCTCTGCTTGAGGTCCATTTTGCCGAAGAGCTCCTTTCTCATATTATTCATCGTCGAAGAATAAAAGGAGGAATGGGACAGATCGCTTTTGTGCCCACTAAAGCTTTAAATAAGCTGTATAAGCCCAAGGACCAGGAGTCGAGCGTACCAACTCTTATGAATGTTGATCAAAGTAATACATCCATCAAATATGGAGAATGTTTGATGCTTAAGATTTTTAGGCGTTTAGACCAGGGAATGAGCCCTGATCTTGAAATAGGGAGTTTTTTAACTCAAAAAAACTCATTTGCCCGAACACCTCCTTTGGCGGGATATTTGGAATATAGCAAAGGACAGATGGGAACAATGACATTCGGGATTTTACAGGGATTTGTTATTAATCAGGGGGATGCCTGGAAGTATACAGCGGATGAAGTAAGTCGGTTTTTTGAATTTATGCTGGGAAATAAGGACAAGACAAAAGATGCGATCATCCCCTCCGAGACGATCTTAAATTCTCTTGATAAGGAACCTTCGGTTTTTGCTATGGAGTCCATTGGCGCTTATCTGGAATCTGTAAGGCTTTTAGGCCAAAGGACCGGCGAATTGCACAAAGCTTTGATCTGCATTGACCAAGACCCGGATTTTGCTCCTGTGCCGTTTACTTTGCAGGAGCAACGGGATATGTATCAATCCATGTACAGTATGGTTGGAGAAGTTTTTCGGACTTTTATCAAGAATTTTAAGAATATCCCTGAAATTTCCAAGCCCAAAGCACAGGCATTGCTTGGCCTTGAGCCTACGATCCAGGAATTTTTAAAGGTATTGCTTAGGCGGAGATTTTCATCAGCACGTATACGTTGTCACGGGGACTTCCATTTAGGGCAAGTTCTTTGCACCGGAAAAGATTTTGTATTTATAGATTTTGAAGGAGAGCCCACCAGGTCTTTAGCCAGCCGTCGTTTGAAACAATCCCCTTTAAAAGATGTGGCCGGCATGCTCCGTTCTTTCGATTATGCGATCCGGACAGGGCTTAGCAAATTTCTTTCCCGTGAATCGTCTTCCCCCGAGATCGTACCTGCGGCCGATCAATGGGTCAAATTTTGGTATTACTGGGTGTGTGTCATATACCTGAAGTCTTATTTAGGATCGACTAAAGATGTCCCGGTATTTGCTAAAAAGGGGTCCGCGGAATTTGAGATCCTTTTAATAGTTTTTGTGTTGGAGAAAGCCATATACGAATTAAATTACGAACTCAATGATCGTCCCCAATTGGTAGGCATTCCTTTGGATGGGATTTTAAGGATTATGGAGAGGATAAGTGAATCCAAATATTGAAAACTATCATCCAATCACTGATTTTGATCTTTATTTGATCGGCGAAGGGAACCATTTTAGAAGTTATGAAAAATTCGGCGCCAGGGTCATGAATATTGAGGGGGTATCAGGTGTGTACTTTGCGCTTTGGGCACCCAATGCCCGCAATGTCAGTGTGGTGGGGAACTTTAATGATTGGCGGCAAAACTCTCATCCTATGAACCATCTTCCTTCATCCGGAGTATGGGAACTTTTTGTGCCCGGACTTAATGAAGGAGAAATTTATAAATACGCGATCCTCTCGGCAGATAACCGTTGGCATCTAAAAGCAGATCCGTACGCTTTCCAAGCTGAGTTAAGGCCGCATACAGCTTCGATCGTATGCTCTTTGGACAAATATGACTGGAAAGACGATGAATGGATGAGGGCGCGCGCGCAAAGAAAATTTACGGATATTCCGATCTCAATTTATGAAGCCCACTTGGGGTCATGGAAGAAGGGCTTTGAGGGCAAATTCCCCAATTATCGTCTTATGGCCCAGGAGATGGCTGCGTACGTCCTTTCAATGGGCTATACACATATTGAATTAATGCCGGTGATGGAACATCCTTTGGATGGATCATGGGGGTATCAAATCATCAATTACTATGCGCCGACCAGCCGTTTTGGAAAACCGGAAGATTTTATGTATTTTATCGATACTTGCCACCAAAACGGCATTGGCGTGATCTTGGATTGGGTGCCGGGGCATTTTCCCAAAGATGAGCATGGTCTCATCAATTTTGACGGCCAACAGATCTATGCTTACCAAAACTGGAAAAAAGGGGAACAGAAAGAATGGGGGACATTGGTCTTTGATTTCGGCCGCCGGGAAGTCAGCAATTTTTTGATCTCCAATGCCGATTTTTGGTTGGAAAAATATCATGCCGACGGTTTATGGGTCGTTGCCGTGGCATCCATGATTTATCTTGATTATTCCAGAAAGCCGGGGGAATGGGAACCGAATATCTTTGGGGGGCATGATAATCTTGAGGCCATCAATTTTATAAAAAAATTAAACACCGTGGTCCACGCCGACCATCCCGGGATTGTGATGATAGCCGAAGAATCAACTTCATGGCCCGATGTTTCACGTCCGGTGGATCATGGAGGTCTTGGTTTTGATATGAAGTGGAACATGGGATGGATGCACGATACTTTGGATTATTTCTCCAAAGACCCTCTTTATCGTAAATACCATCAAGGCCAGCTGACATTTTCGTTAGTTTATGCATTTTCCGAGAATTTTATCCTTCCTGTATCCCATGATGAGCTGGTTTACGGAAAACGGTCCTTATTATCTAAAATGCCGGGAGACAATTGGCAGAAATTTGCCAATTTACGGCTTTTTTTGTCATATATGTTCGCTCATCCCGGCAAGAAGCTTTTGTTTATGGGCAATGATATCGGCCAGTGGGGGGAATGGGATTCCGGCGGGGCATTGGATTGGAATATCTTGGACCAAACCATGAATCAAAAATTTAATCTTTTTGTCAAAGATCTGCAATTCCTCTATAAGAAATACCTGCCCTTTTACAACCAGGATTTTAATTTCCATGGTTTTGAGTGGATTGATTTTTCAGATATAGATCATAGTGTGATCAGTTTTTTGCGATGGTCGAAAGACTATAAAGAATTGTTGGTTTTTACTTTTAACATGACCCCTGTCCCCCGGCATGGCTATCGTGTCGGAGTCCCTTTTGCGGGGCATTATGGGGAAATTTTCAATAGCGATGCCGTGGAATATGGCGGAAGCGGGATCGGTAATTTCGGGGGGATGTTTTGCGATGAGGTCCAGTGGAATTCCAGGCCCTATTCGTTGAGTTTACATTTGCCTCCTTTGGGAGCCAATATTTTTTACTATGAACAATGATTTTCAAGCCATCATAATCGAGAACGTTTCCCCCTGCATTGATGACGGCGGTTTTGCCGCCAAATGTATCGTTGGAGAGAAATTTCTGGTTATGGCCGATATTTTTAAAGACGGCCATGATGTCCTGGAAGCCGCTTTACTGTTTAAGAAGAAAAGTGATCCTCAGTGGAGTTATGTGCCTATGAATTTGGTGGAAAATGACCGCTGGCAGGCGTTTTTTATTCCCATGGATAATGCGCGGTATCTTTATACCATTGAAGCCTGGGCAGTTGGAAGTGATCTTAAAACCAGATATAAACATTTGCTGGAGTTGGCGGTAGATAGGAAAGCTGCGGAATATAGCGCGTGGTACGAATTATTCCCGCGTTCACAGGCCCAAGTGCCTTATCAAAGCGCTGCGTTTAAAGACTGTGCCATTCGATTGGAGGATATTAAGAAAATGGGGTTTGATGTTGTTTATTTGACGCCCATACATCCCATAGGAAAGACCAATCGTAAGGGGCCGGACAATGTGCTTAAGACCGATAAAAATTCTCCTGGTTCCCCATGGGCCATTGGAAGCAATGAAGGCGGGCATAAGGCCATTCATCCCCAATTAGGAGGGTTTGAAGATTTTAAAAGCTTTGTTGAGTCGGCAAAGGATTTGGGCCTAGAAGTTGCCCTTGATCTGGCATTTCAATGTTCCCCGGACCATCCTTATGTTAAAGATCGCCCTCAATGGTTTTATCATAACCCCGACGGCAGTATCCATTACGCTGAAAATCCTCCTAAAAAATATGAGGATGTTTATCCTTTAAATTTTAATTGTGAAGATTGGAAAAATCTGTGGAAAGAACTAAAAAGCATTGTTATTTTTTGGGTCGAAAAGGGTGTCAATATTTTTAGGGTGGATAATCCGCACACCAAACCTTTGTATTTCTGGAAATGGCTTATTGATGAGATCCAAAAAGAACATCCTCAAGTGATCTTCCTGTCGGAGGCTTTTACCCGTCCCAAAATAATGAAATTCTTGGCTAAAGCCGGATTCACACAATCATATACTTATTTTACTTGGAGAAATTCAAAATGGGAACTGTGCAGTTATTTACAAGAGTTAATAAATACGGATATGAGATATTATTTCCGCGGCAATTTATTTACAAACACCCCGGATATTTTGCCGGAGTATTTGCAAAAAGGAGGCCCCCCTGCATTTAAGATCAGGTTTGTGCTTGCCGCGACACTTTCTTCCAATTATGGGATTTACAGTGGTTTTGAACTTTGCGAGAACCAGGCCAAGCCTAAAACGGAAGAATATTTAAATTCCGAAAAATATGAAATAAAAAATCGCAATTGGGACCGTCCCGGCAATATTAAAGATTTCATCAGTAAAATAAATAATATTCGAAGAGAGAATACAGCTTTACATGAGTATAAAAATCTTGAATTTTATGAAACTAAAAATGAACATATACTTTGTTATGGTAAAAGAACAGCCGATAATTCCAATATGATGGTCGTGGTTGTCAATTTAGATCCTTTTTGCGCTCATGAAGACACGGTAACCCTTCCGTTAGGGAAATTTGGCATTAAAGACTGGCAGACCTATCAAATGCACGATCTCTTGACCGGAGCCGCATACTCCTGGAAAGGGGCGTCTAATTATGTCCGCCTTGATCCTCAGCGTAATCCCGCGCACATTTTTATATTAAAACATTAAAAAAATCACTCTTCTTGCCATGTAAACATTTGTAAATAATTAAGTTACATATGTTTTGAATATAGTAGAGAAAAGTCAATAAAAAGTCGAATTATCACCTATGCGTTATGCCTACATTCTTGTATAAGATATTAAAAAAATAATAGTGCGGTGCTTTATGTCTTATTTATTCAAGAAATTTTGTGGGTTTGGATGCGGCCTAAAAAAGGAGGGATTATGTTAAAAAATGTCATGCTTTTGATCTTATCAACGATGCTGATGCTAAATTTATCCGGATGTTTTCTTTTTGTGGCAGGGGCGGCAGGGGGCGGAACAGCAATTTGGCTTTCAGGTAAAATGACTCAGGAATTTCAAGCGCCTTATCAAAGGATCATAGATTCAACTAAGTTAGCGCTGCAATCGTTAGATTTGGAAATAGTTTCCGAAAAGCAGGATGAAAAAGTGACGCAGATCAAAAGCCGGTATACCGATGGAAAAGAAATATGGATCGATATTCATAGAATGACTGAAAATTCCACTAAGGTGGAGGTGCGGGTTGGGGCAGTTAATTCAGACAAAGAGGCCTCAAGCAAGATTTTAAAGAGGATACAGGAGAATTTATAAAGTGACGGATGCTTTAAAACACCAGACCCAAAAACAACTTACAGCCGGAGAAACAGCCCCTTTGGGAGCCAGCCTGAAAGCAGGAGGTGTTAATTTTGCTCTGTTTTCTCAATATGCGCAGGAGGTGTTCCTCTTATTGTTTGACGCGACCGGCCCTCCCGCAACAGATACCATCCTGCTTAATCGCAGCGGGAATATTTGGCATACCTTTGTTTATGGAATAAAGGCCGGGCAATTGTACGGATATAAGGTCAATGGAGAATATAATCCTGGCCAAGGCAAGAGGTTTAATCCTTATAAACTTTTGATAGACCCTTATGCTAAAGCGGTCAGCGGAAAATGCAAAGATCAGCAAAATTTGATCTTTCCCTATGATGTGAACGCTCAAGGGAAAGATGTGGTGATGGACCGGCGGGATAATGCGTCCATTGCCCCTAAATCTATTGTCGTTGATGATGCTTTTGATTGGGAAGGCGATCGATCTCCAGGTCTTAGCATGGATCAGCTGATCATTTATGAAGCCCATTTGAAAGGGTTTACGGCCCATCCTTCTTCAGAAGTCAAACATCCGGGTACCTATCTGGGGTTTATCGAAAAGATCCCTTATTTAAAGAAATTAGGCATCAATGCCGTGGAACTCATGCCCATCCATGAGTTTATTGTCCGTAAAGAACTGCTTGAAAAAGGACTGACTGACTATTGGGGGTATAATTCGATATGTTTCTTTGCTCCGGAATCATCTTATGGCACTCAAATTCAGCCGGGTTGTCAGGTTGCTGAATTTAAAACCCTTGTCAAAGAGCTTCATAAGTCCGGGATCGAGGTCATTTTAGATGTTGTCTATAATCATACCGGAGAAGGGAATCATTTGGGGCCGGCGCTTTGTTTTAAAGGCATAGATAATCCTACATATTATGCCCTTGTCCAAAATCCGGACAATCAACAAGAATCCTACCGTTTTTATTTAAACGATACCGGCTGCGGCAATACTTTTAATATTGAGAACCCCATAGCCATGGACTTGGTATTAAATTCTTTAAGGTATTGGGCCCAAGTCATGCATGTAGATGGGTTTCGTTTTGATTTAGCATCTATTTTGGCCCGGTTTAAAGGACAATTCAGCCAATCCTCCTTATTATTTGAAAATGTTTCGAAGGACCCTCTGTTAAGCAAGGTCAAAATGATCGCAGAGCCTTGGGATTTGACCACTTATCAAGTTGGCAACTTTCCCCAAGGCTGGTCGGAATGGAACGGCAAATTCAGGGACACTGCGCGTAAATATATCAAGGGAGATAAGGGGCAAGCAGGGGAAATGGCCAAACGGCTGACAGGGTCCGCGGACCTTTATCAAGATGATGGAAGAAGGCCTTATAACAGCATTAATTTTATCACCTCCCACGACGGTTTTACGCTCCTGGATCTTTTTTCTTATAATGATAAGCATAATGAAGCTAACCTTGAAAATAATCACGATGGCAGTAATGATAATAATTCATGGAACTGCGGGGTTGAAGGGGGCAGTCAGGACGAAAACATAATGCGTTTAAGAAAGCAGATGATCAAAAACGCTTTTTGTTGTCTTTTATTTTCCTCCGGCACCCCCATGGTCCTTTACGGTGACGAACTGATGAGGACCCAAAAAGGCAACAATAATGCCTATTGCCATGACAATGAACTCACTTGGGTCAATTGGGACAACCTTAAGCAATATCCTGATATTTTAGAATTTTGTATTAAGGCCATTGCTTTCAGGAAAAGCTGCCCCCTATTGAGGCGCCGGAGATTTTTTATGGGCGAGCATGCCGATGCCGGCAAACCCGATATTTCCTGGTTTGGCAGGCGTCTGGATGCGCCGCATTGGGACCGCCCATTGTTAAGGACAATTTGCTATCAATTGACAGGCCGGCAAGATCCATCGATGAAGGAAGAATATAATATTTTTTTTGTTTTTAATATGCATTACCGGGCAGCCGCAGTTCATTTGCCGCGCATTGAGGGATCTAAGTGGTATCGCATAGTGGACACATCGCAAAAGCCGGGAGAAGATTTCCGGTCTGTTGATAAAAAACGTCTGCTGCGCAGGCAGGACAGGCATTTCTGTGCCGGACGCTCTGTTAATATTTTATGGGGAGCTCCATGAAAACGGTCGGCGCTCATTATCTTGGAAATAGAAAATGCGAATTTATCGTCTGGGCGCCGCTATTGGAACGGCTGGAGCTTTCGATCGTTATGCCAGTACCTCGTCAGGTGAAAATGGAGCGTGACCAAGAGGGCTATTTTTTTATAACGCTGGAAGATGTCATTCCCGGAACAAAATATTTTTATAGGACAAAAGAAAATTTAAGGCCTGACCCTGCTTCCTATTATCAGCCGGAGGATGTTTTCGGCCCTTCCTGTGTAGTTGACCACGCGGCCTTTAACTGGCGGGATAAAGATTGGAAAGGCATTGCTATCAAGGACATGATCATTTATGAGCTGCATATAGGCACATTTACCCTGGAAGGCACTTTTGAGTCGGCACAAGAGCGGGTAGATGATCTGGCAGATCTAGGGATCACGGCTGTGGAGATCATGCCGGTGGCCCAATTTCCCGGAGTGCGCAATTGGGGATATGACGGGGTTTGTCCTTTTGCGGTTCAATGTTCTTATGGAGGTCCGGAGGGTCTCAAGTCATTTGTCAATGCTTGTCACCAACGAGGTCTGGCAGTCATTCTTGATGTGGTTTATAACCATCTGGGGCCGGAAGGAAATTTTTTAGCGGAATATATGCCCGTGTTTACCGATAAATACCGCATGCCCTGGGGGCAAGCCATCAATTATGACGACGCGTACAGCAATGGGGTCAGAGCGTATTTTATTCAAAACGCTTTATATTGGATGGAACACTATCATATGGACGCCTTGAGGCTTGATGCCATTCATGGCATATATGATAGCGGGGCCAAACATTTTTTGAGAGAATTAGCCCAAGCGGTGGATGATTTTTCCCGTCAAAAACAAAGAAAATTTTATTTGATCGCGGAAAGCGATCTCAATGACAGGCGCATTGTACTGGAATTCCAGAGGGAGGGCTATGGTATAGATAGCCAGTGGAGCGATGATTTTCACCACGCCATTCATGCCGTATTGACCAAGGAAGATAAGGGATATTATCAAGATTTTGGCCGCCTTGAACAGATCGCCCAGGCAATGAAAGAAGGATTTGTATATACCGGCAACTATTCGCTTTATCGCAAACGGGACCATGGCAGTTGCTCAAAAGATATCCCGCCGGAGAAATTTGTGGTCTGTGTGCAAAATCATGACCAAGTAGGGAACCGCCTGAAAGCCGAACGTCTCGCGAGTTTGGTTTCTTTTGAAGCGTTGAAACTGGCTGCAGGGACCCTCATAAGCTCACCCTATATCCCTTTGATCTTCATGGGGGAAGAATACGGCGAAGAGGCTCCTTTTAATTATTTTATGAGTTTTTTTGACGAGCATTTAATTGAGTCGGTCAGGCAAGGCCGTTGCCGTGAATTTGCCTCTTTTGGCTGGAAGGGCCAACCGCCTGATCCCTGGGACCGGCAGACATTTTTGTTTTCCAAATTAAATTGGCATAAACGCCATGAAGGCAAGCATGGCGCGCTTTTGTTATTTTACCGCAAGCTTTTTGAATTACGCAAGACCGTCCCGGCGCTGGCAAACCTCAACAGAGATGGCATGGCTGTGGAAATTAAAGACAGCGTGATCATTGTTAAACGCTCTTGGCAGGACTCTGCCGTTTATATGCTCATGAATTTTGGCATTCAGCCGGTTGTAGTCAACAGTGATTTTCAGGGGGGCGAAAAGCTTATAGATTCGTGCGATGCCCAATGGCTGGGCCAAGGATCTCCCTTGGCGCTGAAGATCAAATCAGGGGAGACCCTAAGTATTAATCCATTGAGTTTTGTTTTATATCGGAAGATATGAAAATACCGACAGCAACATATCGTCTTCAATTTCATCCAAAATTTACTTTTGAGGATGCCCAAACAATTGTGGAATATCTTTCCCGTTTAGGGGCAACGGATATCTATGCTTCTCCTATCTTTAAATCAAAAAAAGACAGCACGCATGGATATGATATCGTTGACCCTACACAAATAAACCCGCAAATAGGGGGACAGGAGGGTTTCAATCGGCTTATAACCAAAGCCCAAGGCTATGGGTTAGGCTGGCTTCAGGACATTGTGCCTAACCACATGGCCTTTGACAGTGAAAATCGTTTGTTGATGGATGTCCTGGAAAACGGGCCCCGCTCCAAATACTATTCATTTTTTGATATTCAATGGGACCATCCCTATGAGCAATTAAGGGGCAAGTTATTGGCCCCTTTGCTAGGTGATCTGTATGGCAAATGCCTGGATAAAAATGAAATTAAACTTAATTTTGACGAGGATGGTTTTAATGTTCGCTTTTACGAATGGAAATTTCCATTAAGGTTTGATTCTTACCCCAAGGTGCTTAGCTCAAATTTGGCCTGGCTGGAAGATAAGATCCGCCATGAAGACAAAGATTATATTCAATTTTTAGAGATCAGCGATCAGTTTAAGAATTTGAGCGGATCGCTTGATACGCAGGACCATTACAACCAGATCGCGTTATTAAAAGCGCGTTTATGGAAACTCTACCTTTCTAATGGTGGCATTAAAGATTACATCAATGCGCTTATTTTGACTTTTAACGGCACACCCGGAGACCCGCACTCTTTAAACAAACTCGATGAATTACTTTCCGATCAATTCTTTAGGCTGTCTTTTTGGAAAGTAGGCAATGAGGAGCTTAATTACCGTAGATTTTTTACCATTAACGGGCTTGTCAGCGTGCGTGTAGAAAATCAGGAAGTTTTTGAATATACCCATAATTTTATTTTTCAATTGATCAAATCAGGACAGATCACAGGGGTCAGGATAGACCATGTGGACGGCCTTTTTGACCCGATAGGTTATTTGAATAAATTAAAACAACGGCATGCCGATCTTTATATTACGTTGGAGAAAATATTGGATATCAATGAACAACTGCCCCTTGGCATGCCCGTGCAAGGCACTACGGGCTATGATGTTATGAATGTTGTCAACGGGGTTTTTATAGACAGGGCCAATGAGAAAATATTGGACCGCATTTACATTTTATTTACGGGACAAAATAAACCATTTAGAAGCCTTGTGAGTGAAAAGAAAAAACTTTTTATGGGCCAATTTATGGCAGGTGACATTGACAATCTCGCGCATTTGCTTAAAAAAATTATAAGCGATGACCGTTACGGCAAGGACATGACGATGTTTGCGTTGCGGCGCAGTATTGTGGAAATTATGGCGCAATTTCCAGTCTACCGTGCCTATATGGGTGAACAGGAGCTTAGCGAAAAAGATAAACTCCATATTAAGGAAGCCGTTGCCTTGGCAGCAAACAAAAACCACGGGCTTATTAACGAGCTTAATTTTATATCCAAGATCTTATTGCTTGAATTTGCCCCCGACCTAAGCCCCGAAAAAAAAGAGGCTTATAGCTATTTTACAATGAAATTCCAGCAGTTTTCAGGGGCCCTGATGGCCAAGGGGGCTGAAGACACGACTTTCTATATTTATAACAGGTTTATTTCGCTTAATGAGGTCGGCGGAGACCCGGCGGTATTTGGATTGACCCTTAAGGATTTTCATAATTTTATGGCTGAAAGACAAAGTAAATGGCCGTATACGATGAATGCAACATCCACTCATGACACAAAAAGAGGGGAAGATGTTCGTGCAAGGTTAAATGTGCTTTCTGAAATCCCCAAGGAGTGGAGCAAGCAGGTGATACTTTGGAATAGGATCAACAGGAGTAAAAAGAAAATGGTCAATGGCCTAAGGGCCCCGGATAAGAATGACGAATATTTTATCTACCAAACACTGATAGGCACATATCCTTTTGACCAAAAAGATCATGAGCCGTTTACCCGGAGGATGAAGGATTATATCATTAAAGCCATTCGAGAGGCTGATATCCACACAGCCTGGATCAAGCAGGACGCTGATTATGAACAGGCCTGTGTCAATTTTATTGAAGAAATATTAAAACGCGATGAGAAAAATGAGTTTATGGGTTCCTTTATTCCTTTTCAAAAGAAAATTGCTTTTGACGGCGTTTTAAATTCCTTGTCACAACAAATGCTTAAAATGACCTGCCCCGGAGTTCCTGATTTTTATCAAGGGACTGAATTATGGGATTTGACATTGGTGGATCCGGATAACCGCCGGCCGGTAGATTATCAATACAGAATGGGCTTGCTGCAGGAGATCGAAAATAAAGGCAGTTTTGACCATATTAAAGTCATTACAGAGAATAATAATGATGATCGGATCAAGCTGTTCCTTATTTTTAAAGTTTTGAAAGTCCGCAAACAATACGCGGACCTGTTTTTAAAGGGTGATTACATTCCCTTGGAAATACAGGGAGAATTAAATAAACATATGATTGCTTTTGCAAGAAAATTAGGCCAGCTTTGGACAATAACCGTTGTTCCAAGATTTTTAAGGCAATTTGTTGAAGAAAACCATCATTGGGGGGAGGTCATTTTATTACTGCCGCAAAATGCGCCCCAACAATGGATCAATGCGTTCACAGGGGAAAAATTAAGCATCCCAGACAAAATATCTTTGGATGAGCTGTTCCGTAATTTTCCGGTAGCATTTTTATTGTCGGAAGTTTAATAAAAAGA
>CAYNGE010000004.1:0-24739 GCA_964396865.1 uncultured Planctomycetales bacterium | reverse complement strand
CCATGGGCATTTGATACCGCCGTTATTCGCCATTGCTTTACTTGGACTTGATTTTGTAGTCATCCGGGCGCAGGGGCGTATCAGTTACAAGAAAGTGTACCGTTCAGAAAAAGTTTCCGTTGAGCATCGGCATATGATGGCCAAATTAGCTATCGATGGGATGGGACCTTTGGTGCGTTATACCGATTTTGGCAGCGAGCCGGACAATGATCGGGAAGGGTTTGAAGAGATGTTGCGATTGATGGACCAGAACCGCGGCCGGCGGGCACATTTTGTGTGGTTGCTTGGAATTGAGGACGAGGAGAGGGTTATTCGCTATTTTAAACTGGGGTACACTATTTTAAAGCAATACGAAGACAAGATAGACCCTCTGCACCGTATTAGCATTGGCTGGATACAGCGCGGTAAGTTCGGATTGAGCGTAACCCAGGAAAAAATGGAGTTATATAATCAGCAGGCCAAGGCCCTTTATGGCGGGAAGATGTATTTGCCGATACAATTATTGAAACATCCGCAGATTGATTTGAGGCTTTCCTCAACACGTTATCGTTACGGACAGGATCCGGCGGTTATTCCTTTACCAGCCCATGAGTTTGCCATCGCTCACGGGTACTATAATCATCCTCCGATAGACCCTAAGACGGGTAAACCGTTATTTGCCTCCTCTCTTGAATACCTTCAGTCCCGCATGACACCGTTTATTATTCCGATAGCAAGACATATTCGTGAGCTTTTAGCCCGTGGGGTTGAAGGCAATGCTCCTATTGTCACCATTGATGGAGGCTCCGGTTCCGGGAAAACGATGATCGCTAAACTCATTGAGAAACTTTTGGCCGATTCCGGAAAACGCGTGAAGATCATTGAGCTTGACTGGTTCCTTAAGGACCGCAAGTGGCGGGAAGCCGTACAGAAATTCGTAACCCATGACCCTGCCGATGGATCGTTGGTTTTGACCCGACAGGAAAGAGAGCTTTTAGGCGATATGGTCAATACTCTTCAATCAGGCAAGGAGTATTTAGGAGAAGAGAGTTTTTTTGATTATCAATCGGCCGTGGATCTTTTAAAGAGCTTACACGCATTTCGTGCTTCCGGCCTGCAACGTCAAGAGTATGTTGTCAAAGACGCGTATATCCGCGGCCAGATGGAACGCAAAGATATTCCGATTTTTTTTGAGAAAGATGTTGTTTACATTTTTGAGGGCAAATACACCAATATTGAAGCATTTTTAGATTTTTCTGATCTTCGTTACCGCCTCCATGATGATAAGGACAGGACTGCTGTACGTTTTGAAAGCCGCACACGTGGGTACAGAGATCCCGTCGAATCGGATATCCAAATGGATTTTTATGGTTTATCTTTGGTGCCAAGTTACGCGGTCTATGATGAGCGGACGAAGGATTTTATCCATGCTTTTGTCGACTTGCGCGGAGAGGACTGGTTTTTAAAAGAACGCTTTTCACAAAAGCTTTTCGGGGGGACCCTTGAAGCTCAGTTTAAGAGATGGATGGATGATTTCGGCGGCCGTTCTTTACCGAAAGCGTTAGAGGGCATTTGCTCAGGAGACAAGGAGACGCAGGGGACACTCCATGAAGCCATCGTGTTTTGGGTTAATCATATGTTTAATGCTTTGCAACGTCGCGCATTGATGGAGAATGGCCAATTTGCACATGGCGATTTTGGGGTAGAACTTTATGGCTTTGATCACGGGGTGCGCATGGTATTTATTCATAATGGCGAAGCGTTTAATCCAACGCAGCTTAAGGACATTCTTACTTGTGCGTACTGGCAGGGGAAAGAACCTTCAGCCATGTCGCGTCTTTTGAGCAGAAATGTCAGAGGATCCATAGAAAACAAGAATCCGTCTTTGGCCGGCTTACTCGCTGAATTTGAAGGCCCTGATAGCCCGGCACTATTAAGCGAGTTGCGTGGAGAGGATGAGACGATCCAGGCAGGGGCACGCATTCAGATTGATGTGCTCCATGATCGCGCCTGTCCTATTGCGGATAAAGATGTGCCCAACAGCGTAGACATCTTTCGTCAGGCGGTGGACTTTAATTCATTTCATCAGAAGAACCAACAAGCATACAGCAAATCACCGCTTTCCCAAGATGAACATAGTAAGGCCGTGGGTAAGCACAGAGGTGAAAAAAATATTGCCAAAATCGAAGGGCTTTGGGATGAAAAGGGAGCTTCTTTCCAAAAGCCGAGGGATGGTTTTAGAAAGGGATGGCAGAACACATTAAGGAATGTTGGGGTGTTTTTATCTGAGAATATCCACGGCCCACCCGATGTTTTAGCCAGGATCGCACAGTACACGGTGATTGTGACAACTGATTCCCGTCTGTTAGGGAAAGATGGGCAAGGCCGCGTTTATAAAGCATCTTCCGATATTGGTAATAAAATTGTCTACCTTCATCCGGCGTTTTTCGACCTTATCTTACATGAACAGATTGAGATTTTTTATCATGAACTCTTCAGCCATATGGCCCATGGTGAGCAGGATGAACAAAAAGCCATGGATGATACTGAAAGATTTATGAAGGATGTCAAGCCGGGCTTGTTTGGTTTTACCCGTAAGAAATGGAGAGAAGCGGGACTTCGTGTTTATTATGTTTTCCTGCGTAATGCGGCGGCCCCATATAAAGACCCTAACGAGTTCGCCACTTTTGCCGATTTGAAATTTGTGATCCGCCATGCCAAGCGCATGCGCTTCAATGCCGTCTTTTTAATGCCGTTGGGTGATACCACCACGGCAGGTCCACAGGGTGGAGACAGCCCCTATTCGCTTTTAAGTCCGTATGCTTTGGATCCGCGCTATATCGACTGGGGGGCTGTACGTGTTGATGGTCAATTGATGGGCGGCCAATCTTTGGAAAATATTTTAATCAAGTTCGATCAGAATAAGCCACCCGATTATGACGATTTTGCCGCTCAAAAAGACATGCAGCAATATGCCCAGCTTAAGACGGATAGAATTTTAAGGGCCAAGACAACCGGATATCCCGTGGACTATAAAAGTGTTTATCAAGTCGTTTTGATGGAACAATATTTTGCCCGCAAGCAATTGGAAGAACAGCGGCGTTACGCGCGGGGCCTTGGAATGAAGATCGGCATCGACATTCCGTTCTTCCGCACGATGGAAGGCGTTGAGGCACAGTTTAACCGCGCCATTTTTGAACAGGATGGTTCCGGAAAGCTAGAGCCGGCAGGGTACGATTTAGAAAATCCAGATGAGAGCAAGAGGCAGGTCTGGGGGGACAAAGAAAAACAGACGGGGTTGGCCCGATATAATTATGAAGCTCTTAAAATGCAAAATTATCAGCCCCTCCTGGGGCCTATACAGTTTTTCCTGGAAATGGGTTTTGATTTTGTCCGTCTGGATGCTTTTCATTATGGTTTCGGCTGGGAAGAATTTAAGCAGCAGATAGCCCAAATTTTTGACCGGTTTGGAGCACTGGCAGTGCCGGAAACTTTAGGCGCAATCAATGGCGGATATGTGGATCATACCTTGCGTCAATTAGGGATGTCTCCCATTGATACACCTCTTTACATCTTTGGCGGGCAGGGGGATATTAATGAGCAGTGGAGGAAGCTGGGAAGATATTTGTTAGATCGTTCTGATCGCTATTCGGCCTGGATGCCCACTCATCACGATTATCTGCGTATCCCGCAAGCATATCGAAGCCTATTTTCATCGGAAATTCCAGCGGAAACACGAATTGGGGTGATGTATGCTATTTTTGCTTTAGGTTTACCGAATTATTCTTTGCTTTTTGGTGATGAAAGCGCCGTATTGAAGAGTATCAATGAACCAGGGAAGAAGGATTACAATTGGAAACAGCCGTCTCCATATAGACAAATAAATCCGAAATTACGACAGATTATCTGCAAACTCAATCAACTGCGCGAAAAATATCCTTATTTATCCGAATTCGGCAATTTGGGCTACTTTACCGTCAATGGACCGAAGGTTTATTTTGAGCGCTTCTCGATGGATCGTACCAGGACTTTGCAGGTGACAGCAGACATTCAAACCGGCCAGCTTGAAGTTCATGAGCAAACAGTTCCCTGGAGCAGAGAAGAAATCCGCAAGCATGTTCAAATGATGATCGATCAGGACGGGCATGAATGGGCCGGAAATTTTTATCGATTTTACCAGACTTACAGCAGGATTCCCGAATTTGAAGCGAATTTTAAATATGTTTTGCGGGATTTGATATTTGACGCCCGATTGGACACACGCAATGGCGCCTCCTGGATCATTGCCCATAATGAATTCCTGGGAGAAATCCAGCATGAACAATTAAAAGATTGGAGTGTGGGCAGCCGTTCTGTATTGAACATTATTAGGAATGGGGAACATGCCGACGGGATATTGTTGGATTTCATCCGAGGAGCTCATTCGGATATAGATCGTCATTGGGTCATTGATCAGCTTTTGAGCGTTATTAGATATGAAGACCAAGGATCTAATGCGTACAAGCGGGCCATGTATATATTGGGCTTTGATTTAACTCCCAGGAATGTGGGCCGTTATGATGGAGCGCTTTTACATGAAGCCATAAGAAAAGACCTTATTAAACCCGGCGATGAAGGCAAGGTCGCTTACACTAAGGATGATCCGTTTACTATTAGTGCGATCAGCCGTTGGCTTGGCGTTTCAACTCATATGGCTGTTCATGTCCGGACATATGGGGGGATCCAACAAAATCTTGAGATCCAAACAGCTCAACAAGAAACTGATAACGAATATATTAGATTAAATTGGCTGTTTGGTCCTCAAAATACCAGCCGGTATATTGATTTAGAATTAGTTGTGAGTGATTCAAAAAATGAACATCAAGTAGTTATACCCAACTGCAACCGCCAGTTCCAAGAAATCGTTAAGATCCGCCCATCTTCCATCCCTATGGAGGCGATCAACTATGAACCTGCGCCGGAATTGCACGGGAAGAATGTGGTGGCCCTGAGCATGGAAGCGGGTTTGCAGATGGGGTCTTTGTTTGGAGCTATGGGTGGAGGTCTTGGTATTTTAATGGGAGGATTCTTAAGGGCCCTGCGTTTTAGCGGAGCCAATTTGTATTTTCCGCTGCCCATTTATGAGACAGGGGTTGAGCAAAAAATGGTCGATGGGCTGCCGCAGTTTATCCAGAACCGTCCGCTGGATTACAGCAAACTTATTGCTGGGACAGAAGATCAGATAGAGGTTTGGGAGCCGGCGGTCAATAAGAATGTAGCCGACAGCACAAAAACAGTCCATTTTCAACTCAATGGCAAGGCAGTGGCCACGGATGTTTTATTGCTGCGTTTAAAGGCCAAAGGTGTCGATAACGATTCTTATGTCATGCTGGTGCGCTTGACTGGCCCAGCTGACAAACGTCTTTATCCAGGCGAATACACAAGCTTGGAGCGTTTCGAACAAGCCGCATTTTATGGCAGAGCTGTTTTGGAAGGATTGATTGCATTTGGTGTGAATGTGGATATTTTCCAGGTCCATGAATCCTTTCCTGCGGTAGCGCTCATCCCGGATATTTTTGAAAATCCTGTTTATAAAAATAATCCTTTGTTTCAGACAGGCAAAGAACATATTATCGGTTTTGCCCATACAGTGGTTTTGCAAGCTTTCCCGTCTTATGACCATGGTTATATACAAAACGTGTTGGGATTGCCCTATGACCAATATCGCGGCTATTTGCGGGAAGACAAGAAATACGATCCTTTTTATGCGTTGAGCCTCAAGGCCGTGGCCATCGGGACCGTCGGTCCCGAACATCGTTTGGCCATGGAATTAGCGTTTCCAAGATTTTCCCGTAAGTACTTTGCGATCGAAGACTCCATTTGGCCGTTTTTCTGGATGCTGCCTGAGCAGATTGCCCGCAATGGCAAAATTATGGGATTAGATGAAATTTGGGATGCCAAAATGCAAGCGCAAGAAGCTATGATCGATTTTCTGAGAAATGAATTGGGGGTCAATTTAATGGCAGGGAGACCCACGATTACCCAGGCCAGACGGTTTACAAACTTTAAGGCCAATACATTCTTTACGAAAGTGATCGGCCTGGGAGCTTTACAAGGGGTTTATTATATTACGGCGGACCCTGAAAAAGGCGGTTTAGGATTTAATATGATCATCGGCGGCAAGGCACATGAAAATGATAGTTTGTGCCAGAGCTGGGTGGAACAGATTAAACGCTATGCTCGTGATCCCATACTTGCCGGACGTTTTGCTTTGATTATTTGGAACACGCATGTTTCGCAATATATCATCCGTGGATCAATGGCTTCTTTGCAGACTTCCGTGCCGCCCCTGGAAGCTGCAGGCATGAAAGATAAGAAAGATATGATCGACGGCAATATAGTTGTTTCCAGCTATACCGGCGGACCGGTGCAGCAAGTCACCAATGTCTGGCATCATGGCGTTGAGGGCAATGGGTATCTTTTTGAGCCGTTCGATCCTCAGAAATTACAGGAATGCCTCGAAGACCTTTCAGCGCGTATTTACGCGCATATTTATACCAGAGAAGGCCGTAGCGCGGCCCAATTAGAGGAATTCCCCAACAAGCACTGGGTTGAATTAGTGAAGCGTTATATGCAGGCCGATAATGATCATGGCCTCAAGCCAGGGGAGGGGATTTTGCTCATCATGCAAAATGCCATGCGCATGCTGCCTGTTGTCGATGCCCGTTTGGCGGCGTTGAAGTTCGGTACGGTATATTCGAAAGTCTTATTTGGTCAATATCCTAATGATTCTAAATATACACCTTTGCATCAGCGCTTGTTAAAACAATTTAAGGATGGTTTAAGTACACAAGATTTTAATCCTGCCCGGACGACAGATAGCGGTCCTTCTGCCCGGACGTATGGCGATTATATCGGCGAAAGCGACGCGATCCATCCGCTTACTTTGGAAGTTATAAAAAATTATGCTGAGGCGATCAGAGAAAGAAATCCTTCTGGAAGGGGCTGGCTGCTTCATCATGCGAAAGCGCTTGAGCTACTTTTAACTGCTCACTTCCCACAGGGGCCACCTGAGAATTATCTGATAGCGTATTATGATGAAGCAACAGACCGCATTGTGTTTAACATTCCACAAGAGCAGATCCCAGCCGATACATTAGCCTTCATTCAAGAGCATGAAGGTCTGCATCAGGCGCGCATTAAGAGCGGACAAGCCAATCCTGATAAAGATCAAGAAGAGCAAGAAATTTTAAAGATACAAGTCAGCCGCATTGGCCTAAATCAACCTACTGCGCTTCGCCCTCGAAATTCCGTAAAAAAATTGATGAGTGATCTACAAAAAGCTTTTCGCCGTGCGCAAAAAGAGATTCCCTACGATCAGCCGCTGATTGTGTTTGGCAGCTTTGCCGATGGAAGGGAAGATGATGTTTCGACTGCCCATGATATTGATATTTCTTTGCCCGAACTTCTGGTAGAGGATCATCAGCGTCGTGCCGAATTCCTTGAAGTATTTCTAAGGGAATTTAGAGCCATCGATCAACGATACGCAAGGCTTCCAGTGGATCTCATGAGCAAGTCGGTGGTTGATTTTCAAATTTTGCGCTTGATGACGGAGCATTGGTATCTTCAAAAAAGATTAATTCTCATTACGGCTGAAAAGATAAGCATTGTTTCGCTGGATCATTTAGATTCGAGCAAGAATAGGCCGGTCAGTTTCTTTGGCAACGTCAACAAGCAGGCGCAGGCATTCGTGGAAGAATTGATCGCCCAAGGAAAGTTCAAACCTGTTTGGGATCCGATCCAGATCGAAGGGGTATGGGTTCATTTTAATGAGCTTGATATGCCTTCGCAGATACCGGATTATGTGCCCCAAAATCTGGTGTACAGTCGATTTCCGGAGTCAGTACGCACGGTCCATGCTTTTATGAGCCCCGCCGCTGTCAAGTTATTCGAGAACAAATTCCAGCCGATCGATGCCATGGATGATTTCAGGAAAGTCCTTGGCCGCCACGAGAAAAAAGAAACCGTAGATGGATGGACGCATCTTAAGGCCAGAGATGACCAGGTCAATGCCGTCGGTAAAGAAGCGTATGAGCGCATCCGTCCAATCATCGACGAACTGCAGACATCAAATTATGTGGTCCCATCAAAGAACACTTCCCGTTCCGTTGTTTGCAAAGGGATGTTGGCGGCCCTTGGTCAAGACCGCCTGAGGGCCTCCACGGCCATGATGGCGATTTTGAACTTGGATCAGCTGTTAATGAGGATCAGGGCCGCCCGTAAGGGAGTCCTGCATTTTCGTTATAACCATTTCATTGACATTTATATCAAGGCTATCAAGGCGTTTATTGCAGCTTTGCCAAGCTTGAAAGAGAATGAGAATCTCTTGCACCTGTTAGAAAGAGGCATCGATGATAGCAATATGATCGATGAATTAAAGAAGCATAGGCTCAGCAATGGATTAGTCGAAGAGACCGAAATTGAGTCAGAATCTTTGTGGCATGAGCTCACCGAAGTAGTAGTCAATCCTCAGAAGAAAGCGGTCCAAAGCGAGGAAGAACTTACTGAACAGACAAAATTGGAAGAGGCCATGTATGCTATTAGCGGGCATTTTACACGCGGGGTCAAAGCGCACGCCGGTGTGGTAATGGCCGATACTTATAATACGTTCTTTGAAGATCCGGCTTGGAGGAAACCGGTCAAGGCAGGGTTCTGGGCCGAATCAGTTGTTTTTAAAGGCATGGAAATGGCAAAAATGATGTTGGATATGTATGCGGATGATACCAGCGAAGAAGGAGAGAAGCAGAGGAACATTGTGGGAGAATGCAGGGACATTATGGAGAATATCGTCTGGGACTTGATCTGCCGGCATAACTTCCAGACCAAGGAGATCCGTCAGTTCATTGAGAATTATCAAAGGATAAGATTTGAGACCGCTTCCCGGAAGATCGCGGAGATCCTCGAGACTTTTGATGAAAGGAACAAGCTAAGAAATATTGGAGCGGGGCTTGTCATCGAGGATCCTTCTGCCATGCGAGGCTGGTTGAAGATGACTGAAGATTTCTTGCGCGCAGTTAAAGAAGAACTGGATGATGGATTGTCCCAAATGACCGCAGATCAGGCAGAGGACGAAACTCTGGAGATCCAGCATAGTTATCGCAAGATACTCCTGGATAAGAAAAGAGCTGTCATTTTTGAGAATAGCGACGTCATCACAGGATTGATCCCATTGTATACGCCGTATATGCAAGAGACTTATGGGATTTATAAGGAGGCAAGGGCGCAAGAAAGGACGGAGCTCAATCCTTTGCTGGAGGGGCTCAATACCAGTGAAGGGCAAAAGATATATATGGTCAGCGGCATGCAGCGAGTTCTGGAATATGTAGCAGACTACATTATTCAACAGACCGAGGCAGAGGTGGGGTTTGCTTCGAAACTAAGAAGATCTGCCGGCAGGGACGTGATCGTAGCCACGCAAGACAATATGACGCCTTTGGATTATGTGTTATTAAAAGAGGTGCTGGGAGATCATCTAAAGGGAGTGTTGATCGTCCGCGGTTCCGAACAAAGCCATTTTGTGCTCACCGCCAGGGTTGATAAAGTTGCTGTGCGCGTGATCAGTCATGAGCACTTCAAATTCCTAGAAGGGCTTTCCGACAACGTGGAAGCTTGCATCATGGCCGATGGAAGTATTGTTATTTCCCCATCGAAAGAAACTCAGGAACAATGGAAGAAGGAATCTTCCATGGAAAATGCCAGGGATGAATTTGAACGGCAAGAGGCCCAAGGGATCACTCAATTCGAAGCCGGAGCTAATGTTTCATCGGGCAGCGGGGCGGTTGCGGCCATCCGGGATTTCTTGGCAGCCTTTCTCGGCTTAGTCAGGACCGAGGCCCTTCCTATTTATGCAAAGTTGGTCCCTCCGCAGGATAGGGACGTGCTTCATGAGACCATTTCTATCATCGATGGGGCCCAGGGAAAACCCGTGCTCATGCGCCTCTTTGACATGCAGCCGGATAAGTTAAGTCCGGCTTATGGCTTTACCCGCTATCAGCGATATAAGTGGTATACCGAACATCCATTGGGCCAGGAGGCGGCTATCCAGCAGATCAAACAAATTCTGTTGGTGAGCTTGCGGAAAGGCACTAAGGTGAAGCTGATGTTCCCCTTTGTTGAAACGACACTGGATATGGGCAGGATCAATGGATTGTTTGAAAAAGCTGTTGAAGAGCTTAATAGAGATATTCATTCAAGGGAGCAGGTTGACTGGTTGGAGAATGTCCAGTTAGGGATCATGGTAGAATCGCCTTTAGCTGAAAAGAATTTATTTATTTTGGCGCAGCAGCGTATTTTGGATAAACAGATCACGTTCTTTAGTATCGGCTCCAATGACTACACCAAGTTTGCTTGTAACGCGGACAGAGGCAACCAGGCGGATTGTGCGAATTACTATAATTTGCTTATTCCTTTGGTGTTGCGCATGATCGTCAACGTTGGAAAAGAGGCGTTGGTCATCGATGAGTTCAGGCGCAAACAGGGATTGCAGATGCCGGTGATGGAGGTTGGCATTTGCGGTGATGTAGCCAGCATGGAAAGCTTCTGGCCTGCCTGGTATTACATGAAATATCGATTGCCTGTCAGGATCAACACTCAAAGAGAAGGACAGGATATTTCTATTGAACGGACAGGGTTAGATATCTACTTGAGCATGCCGGCGCCATGTATTCCGAAGTTTAAGACCCAAGCCCAAGTCATTGACCAAAATTGGGAAAAGATCTCATCACTGCGGGTCCCGAAGGAAGATTTGCGTAAGGCGCTAAAGCCTTGGATCGATGACGCTGAAGGCAAGCCGTTGGTCTATGAATCATTAAACAGAGACCAATCGTTGGCTCTTAGCGAATGGATGGAGCTTATCTTGGGCGAAAATTCTGTGGTTGATTTTACATCAGACAGAAAAGGGGAGGATACGGCTCTCTCTAATTATCATGCATTGGTCAAGCGGGAGTTTAATTTCCTTTTAAAAGGCAAGACGCCGGAAGGCCAACCTGCCGCGCATACGATCATAGGATTTGTTGAAGATGTTTTGGCCCCGCGGCTTAGGGAGTTCATCTCAACGCTCAATTCATCCCCAAGTTCTGAAGACCATCCGATCACTTCCAGCTCCCAAGCCAAAGAAGCTTTGGCTGCCCATAAGCGCAATGATATTCCCATGTCCAAAGGTTTTGCCGTAATGGCGGAAGCTCTAAACATTTTAGAAGCTCATTTAGCGTCTTCGGGCGCGCAACGTCATCCTAAATTCGGTTATGCCGTAGCCTATCGTGAGGAAGGGCGTCCGGTTAAACGTTTTGATGATATAGAGGAAATGATAAGAATCCTTGAGCCCCATGGCTTTTCTGACCAACTGATCAGGGCTATCGATAAACAAATAAACCTGCACGAAGAACAGCCAACAGAAAAAGAAGCCATTGATGCGCAGAAAACCACGGTCAGCAGTTTGTCCATATTAATTCAGTGGACGATCCATCTGGACAGCATTGTTTGCATTCAATCAATTTTTGGCAACTATTTTGATCCTCAGCATAAAAATTTTGGAAAATTATTTAAAAATTATAATACCTTTGTCCGTAAGATGAATGAATTTTTTCGGAAGACTGATTACCTTCGTTGGTTAGATGAGAAGGGAAGGGAGAAATTAATCAGGAAACTTTATAATATTAACGGGCCTTCTTCTAAGAAGCAGCCGGAAAATATAGAATTTTATCAACAATTGCAGCTTATTTTCAGCATAGGAGCGGTTCTTAGGGATAGCTGGCAAAAGCAAGTAGTCCCAATACTAAAGGAAGCCCACTTAGAAGCGTTAATTCCGGACAAATTGACGTTAACTTATGATCCTGACGTTCTTTATACCGTTTCATATATTGCTCTAGGCGTTTTGGCCGTTAATCTGCGCTGGTTAGACAAACTCGAGGTAGTCAATGCCATAAGAAATACGTTCTTTTATCATATTATATTAAATTATTTTGAAGAGGTTTCGGATAATTTGATAAGCCAGGAGGCTAAAGCAGGCCAAATGATCAGTGACAAATATTTCTATGCCCGCGCTTTTGATTATTCAATTTTAAGATATGACGATCTCCCTCGGATCAAAGACCGGCTCAATAAAGTATTAGCGGAACGCATGTCCCAACACCTCTCTTTTGACCGTGAACTGCGCGATATGGGCATTGAGCGCCGTAACGAGGGTTCTTGGCGTAGAGTTAATGGCAGGCCTGTGCCGGAGGTTATTTTGGAAATAGCCTCCCGTGCCGCCATCAACGAGATTACGGGGTATTCGCATTATGATACCGATAAGAATCTAAAGGAACTCTTGGCCTATGTTAAAGATGAGAAAGATAAGGCTTATTTAGAACTTCTTAAAGAAGAATTCAAGAAATTCTTTTTATCCATAGGGCTTAACAATGACTATTCTTTACAAGTAATTCCCCAAGAAAAGTTTATGAGCAAATATCCCAATGTTAATCCCAGGCTTCGTTATGTCTATAATTTTGCAGGAAAAGGGATTGTTCCTCAAAACCTGTCAGCAAAGACGTGTGCTGCCTTTGAAGCTGCGGGGAGGATACAGCATCTTTATCATAGTCTCCTTGGGGAGATGCCATCGGTTATTTATAAATTGGCAGAAATTGACGGAGGAGATCTTTTTGCTTTAGAGGCGATCAAGGCGGTTTTAAGAACGATGGGACTCAAAGATGAGGTCGAAATTGAGAAGCGCGCCAACGATATTTGGAGAGGCCAATTTAATAATATTTGTCTTCAAGAAGAAGCGGGCAAGACAGACAAGAGAATTTCACCAAAAGCGGAGATGGATCCTTTTCTAAACAAGGATCAAATGAGGAGCGTTTGGGAATTCTTCTTTAAGCCTAATAAAACGTCATCCGAACGGGCAGATAGCTTTTATAAGTTTTATAAAAATAGAATTGATGAATTTCTTGCATTTTATAAAGATACGATCAGAGGGATCCCGCATCCAAAACCTGAGCCTGTCGTTGGCAGTAAACTGTTCGATGAAAACGAGAAGATATTAGAGCTGTTAAGCGCAAGGTTTTCGATAGATCAAAAACTTTTAGATTATCCCCAGATCATGGAAGATAGGGTCAAAGATGTTTTAGAGCAAATATTTGAAAATGAGCCTTACACACCTCCCGAAAACGGCATGTTTTTTATTAAATATATTCATGGAGGCTTGGCCATATTTGATATCTTCCCTGCGGATTCGTATTTGAGAAATATCCATTATACTCTGCGCGGGATTATTAATAGGATACCGGAAGATAAAAAGACACCGGAAGTTAAATATGAGATTGGCTTTCAAGCTTATGATACGCGTATCCGCAGGGTATTTATGCTTCAGCATGGATGGTCTCAATATACGGACAAAGATTACGAGGCCGTAGTTAACAACGAAGTTAACAAATCTTGTCAAAGATTTATCACCGCAGGCATGCATCCGGATACAAAAGTGTTTGTTGTATATAAAATTAATATCGGCACGCCCCAAGAAGATACTATTAAAAAGAAAGATCTCACTCTGGGCGATTGGGCCAGAAGTTTGACTGATAGGACATATATTCATCCGCCGCACAACGACCCCCGGTATGTCCCCCAATCACAGGTATTTATTAATGGGGAAGAATTATTCAGATTTGTTTTCTACACAGCCGAACAGGAACTTGGGCTGGAAATCAGCCGGGAGGAAGCAGATGTTATATCTAAGTTAAAAGCTAAGCTTTCATTCTCTGAAATCGAGAAAATATTCCATTTCCCCGCCAAAGAGGAGCTATTGGCTAGGCTTCAAGAAATCTGTTCCCAAACAACCAACGCCGGTCCTTCGTTGCCGGCTGCCATGCTGCCGAAATTGCGTGCAAAGTTTGACAAGCATTTTCAACAGGCAAGGGATTTGTGGAAGGCAGGCCAGACGGTGCCGGCGCTGATGGCCTTGGGTAAAGCGTTATGGGTGTTTCTGGTGCGGGTGCCCTACATCGAGGAATCCCGTCTGGCTAAAGGAAAGATGAGCGCACAAAAATGGGTTGCGGCCCACAAGGTTGCTGGTCTGGCGAAGTTCTCGCTCTGGCTCTTGCGAGGGCCCATTGAGGCTGTAAGCACGATCATCCGTTATATCACATTCAAGTCCAGGCTGGGGCAGCGGATCATTCTGTTTATAGCTGTTCCCGCTCATAGTTTATACAACTTACTATCCCTGCTTACTTTATTTGGCTTCTTTTCCAAATTTGAGAGCTTTTCGTTAAAACCGTCAAAGCAAGCTCAGGATCTCTATACAAAAGCGCTTACTGCTTTAAATTTTGCAGAAAGTCTACTCAATGAGATGCTTAAGAAATGTTCAAATATCTTAGAAAGTGATGATTTTTTTAGAGATTATGAGGAAGCGTTTTCACGGGAGATAAAACAATTAATTAGTGATACGCGGCAGGAAATTTTGCAGAAAGCCGATAGGCTCCATTCTTTAGATCGAAATGTGTTGACCTCCTCACAGTTAAGGGAAGCCGTAGATGACGTCATAGGGGTAATATTTAACTTTAGGTATCAGCAGGATGTTCTTTTAGAGAAATTTGGAGTCAAAAAGTTGCCCGAGTTCCTTGATGCTCCTGTATCGTTAGGAATGGAAGCTGTCACTAAACTTACAAAAGCCAAAGATGACTTGTCCCATTGGGAGCATTCGCAGAGAAACGCTTTAAGAGGGGCAATTTCTATAGGATTGATGATCACGGTGGCTGCCGCCAGTGTTACGGGGGTGTTTATGGCCAGCCATCCAGTGATAACGATTATTACGGTTAAGTTGTTGATCGTCGCAGGTATATTTTTGAATAATGTAAGATCTGGAAGCAGAGATGGAAAAGTATTTATAGTTGAAGTCCTGACTTTCGGATTTGTGGAGGGATGTTTTGTCGCCCTAATGATCTTAACCAAAAAATTGGTTTTATCTAAAGTAATAAGTGTATTGATTGCCTTCGTTATTGTTGTCTGGTTTGTCAAATTTATGCATAAAAAACTTTTCAACTACACTGAGAGGTCAATATTTGATCCGCGCTTTGGCTGGAGGCCCGGTGTGATGTTGCAAGGAGCTTTTAAAGCATTTGGGATAATGAATAGAATTACAACATGCATATCCAGCTATCGCACACACATAAAAGATCCAGTTCCGACCTTTAACAAAGGCAATAGCCTTGGCGTTCAAATACTAAAGCCGCGTTTGCGGGTTTCTTTCAAATTTGATGTACCTTTGATCGTTGCTTGTGAAAGCGAGTTCGGGTTAGTAAGAAGAGTAGGCGATAAAGCGATCAGAATAACGCTGATTAATTTCCTCACCGGTGAAATGGGACCGACGACAAGCCCTTCTGCCTCTATCAATCTTGGAGTAACTGGGGAAGAAATAGGGGTAGTTGAGATCATTCCATCGGAAAAGGCCATTCTCTTAACAAATTTTTCAGATTCAGTGAATGAAAAAATTATTGAATATTTTGTTGGTGACCCTGTCGTGGGGATTGTGGCCATGAGGACAAGAAGGTGGATAGAAGATCTCATACTGCATCTGAGGACCGAATCTTGGTTTGGCGCTCATATGGATTGCAAGATCATCATGATCATGCAGGATAGATTCGAGAAGATCAAAGATCTAGCCGGTGGTTTGAGATGGGATGAGGCTTATTATGAATTAAATAAGATGTTAAAGGAATGGCGGGCCTTGCAGGTAGCACACACAAAAGGGTCCGATATAGAAGGGGATGCCCAGCTCAAAAGATTCGTGCAGGCTATTTTTGAGATTTCCGGATTTGCGGAGCAGATGCTGCAATATAAACAAGCGGATAGCATTAAGATTAAAGCATCGACCCGCGGCCGTTCCTCATTCCTTAATTTAGCACGTAAGGGCAATGATGAAGAAGGTTTGGTGGATTTAATAGCGCAAGTAGAGATCGGTGCTGATGGAGTTTTTGCTAACAGAAGAGATATTATTGGGCAAATCAAACAAGGATTGCCGGCAAGCATGCCTGATCCTGAAAAGGAAAAAAGAGCGGAAACTTTTGTTGCTAATTTGGAGGAAGGAGCTCAGGAAGTTAAAAAGAAATCCCCCGGCGAATTTATGCGGTATTTAGCAGGCGAAAGAAATATATTTGTGCTTAATTTAAATGTTGAGCAGCCGTCATTAGGGCTAACACCCAATGATGTGGATTTGAGATTACAGCAGTACCGATGGGCGGCCTTGACCCGTGCCGGACCAGAGGACATAAATTGGCAAAATGTTGTCAAAATAACCGCTTTTGAAGAATTCCTACATTTAGTTTCTTTAAGGATGCCACAAGCAGGCCCTACCGAATCCGAAGATCATCATGTTGTTTATAAGTACATCGATTTGAATGCAGAGCTAATGAATAGTTTATTTCTAATATTAGGCCATCCAGACATCTATGGAGTCGATGATGGCGGGCAGGTAAGAATGTATTTGGGTAAACAACCCAGTCCTATGGCAAGGAAAAAGCCGGCAAGGGCGCACAGCGAAGATTGGGTTCCTCAATTAAACCGGTTTGTTTGCGTTTTTGATGGAGTCATGTATGTGACGGATCCCACTTTCATGTTTTTGGATTTCATTACTCAAAATCCGGAGCTTTTTAAGGGCAAACGCGTTCTCGAGTTGGGGATCGGCGCAGGCGTGTTAACGATTGCTTTGGCACGGGCGGGCGCAGAGGTTGTGGGAGTGGATATTTTGCAGGAGGCGGTCGATAATACTCGATTTAATTTTGAGGACGAATTACCGGACGTAAAAGCTCGAGTTTTGTTAGGCCAAAGCGATTTGTATCAAAATCTTAGTTCGATCACAGGACAGCAAGGCCCTAAGTTTGATTTTGTTGTTTTTAATCAACCTATTTTTAAGGAAAAAATACGGCCAGATTCATTCACCAGTCTGGGCTCCTCAGCGGGGGAGGATTTTGAACTAATTCGGACAGCCCTTGCTGGCTTGAGAACATATCTCAAGCCCGGTGGTGCGGCGTACTTTTGGCTCTTCGATACTGACCAGAATGGAAAATTTTTGGATCCTCATCGTTTTGAGAAGTTGCTGCCTGAGGGGTTAGAGTTCTACCAGACGGCACAGCGGATGCATTACAGCGATTTTGGTCTTGATGCTTTTATTGTCTTGATCGATCGTCCGGAGGATCTTGATCGTCGTCAAAGCGGGACAGTTGTTGAGATTGATGCCCGTGCATTGGTAGGCACCTATAAGGGGACTATCAGACACGTGCCAACAGAGTTTTGGGATTTTGTGGCCAGCTTAGGAGTGTCAATCATCTGGCTTAAGTCTGCATGGAAAGAAAGCCCGTTGTCGTATCGTCTAATGCAGAAGTATAGTGAGCTTCATCAAGAAGTCCTTCCTGGGGCAAATCCTGTACGTATTGCCAGTGGCTATGACGTATTTAAATATGAGCTTAATCCCCAAGTTGCCGAAAGCGATGAAGAATTTATTTCAGTTGCTAAATTTCTAAGAGAGAAGAAAGGAATAAAGCTTGTTTTGGATTTTGTGACAAATGATATAGCCGCGGATTCTCCGTATATCGCAGAAGTTCCCGGTCTTGTGCGTATGGACGGCCTTTCTATACAGCATGCGCGTTTGGATGGAGGGGAGAAGCGTGCAGAAAATCTTGCACAGATCAATTATCTGGATGAGCGTGCCCGCCGGTTTATGATTGATCGCGTCTTGGGCAAAATTGCTCAGTTAACGGATAATGGCGGCCTGCGCGCGGATCTGGTTCATTTAGCCTTTCGCTTGGTTGTGTATGAATTCTGGGGGAGCGGTATGACTTGGGATGAGTTCGCGGCTCGAATGCCCCAGGAATTTTGGCAGGAATTCAAAGAGGAAGTTGATAAACGATATCATGGCATGCCGATTTTTGCAGAAACATATGGGCAGGAGAATATTAATGCCGCTGTTAAATTTGGATTAAAACCATACAACAAGATCCCCTATGATTTGTTAAGAGCGGGAAATATGGATAATCTGCGCGCCTATTTGTTTAAATCAAACCCTGAGGAGATGAGAGAGTGGAGCGATTTTCTGTCCAATTGCGTTCATTCTGCAGAAAATCATGATGAATTAGCCGCACAGGAAGCTTTTGAAAATCGTCCGCATATGTTAGCAGCTTCCTCTATTCTATGGACGATCCCTGGCTGGAAATTGATCCCATTAAGGCAGATTTTTGGCATGGGCATGCCTAAAGGGTCTGTTTTAGAGGTGATGAAATCCGCAGATGCGGGGATTTATCCGTTCCGGTATCCTGATGTGACTGTAAATCCCAACGATATTGTAAAAGAGATTCCCGATACGATGCGTTTTCTCTCATTGCCGGTGATGTGCCAGGGAGAAATGGCTCCTGCCCCCGTGCAAGAAATTAAGATTGGCGGCAATGTGGTTGGGATGAGGCAGACAGGGCTTTATGCGGCTACAATAAAGACCTCAAGCGAGTATGCGCTGATTTTGGTCAACCATTCTGCTGAACAGACAGTGCAGGTATCTATTGCACGGCCCGACAAAGGCATTCTTAAAGCACAGTATCTAGATGAGGGAGTGAATGCTCAAATCATGGAGGACAAGATACAGGTCACCCTTTCTCCCTGGCAACGCTGCTTTTTGGCTTTTGGGCAACGGGAATCCTTGTTTAATGAGATCCGCAGCAGGGCACCTTTGACCATGATTTATCCGGGCGCCGGGTACGATGTTGTCACCATCACCAAGGTGTTAGGGGAAACCCCATCCCTTACGACCGTGGTCTTGACCGATTACGATTACGATGCCAAGGAGGTATCAGCCGGTGAAACTATCAGCCATGGAGCGCGGATGAGGACTGAGCTCTGGAATAGGATTGGCCAGGGATATTCTGGTATTTCTTATAAGATCGATGACGCAAACCGGGACATTTTACTTAGAGGGGATTTTGTTGACGGACGGCTTGAGTTCTTGGCCTTAATGCAAGTTCCGAATCAGGAGCCGCGGAACGTAAAGTTTGTTTTGTACGCTAAAGTCTATATTGATTCGGAGACCTCATTTAAGGAAAAAGGAGAAGGATTCGGATTTACGGTGGTCAAACGTCCGTCCATGGGCAACAATTGGACTTTGTGGGGCTACGAAGAGGGGCGCCGGTTCTATACGAGGGTTGCGGCTGAAGCGGCAAAGAACGGTTTTATTTATGTTACGGACGCCAACGCTCCTCCCGAAACATTTGTGGGTCCGGCAGGTTTACGGATGCGCGGTTCTAATACGGAAAGGGTTGTTGCCGGCAATGACCAAATTGTTTTATCCGCCGCGGAATATATTATTTATGAAAAATATTGTGACAGTCAAGACATGCCGGATCAAGCCGCTGCCCGTGGTTATTTTGGCTTACCCATGACAGCCGCTAAGGAGGCAATTTATAACGCGCACATTGACGAAGAAATAAAAGCAGGAAGGGTTAGGGAAGTAGTGGAAGCCAGGCGTGATGCCGATCCGGTCAACATGATGCCTGCATCCAGAATTTATGTCCTGACGACAGCGGGACCCAATGCGCCGCTGATTTATGGAAGGATCGGTAAAGATGAAGCAGGCCGGCATATTTTAAATATTTATTTTTCCTCCAACAAAATATACAACTTTTTTGGAAAGTTATTTCCCGACAAATTATCCAAGGACAAGGCTTTTGTAATTATTAATTTTCATGAAACTTTAGAAGTTGTCCAAGGCAAACCCCGCGATGAAGCTGACACCCGGACCAGACAACATTTCAAAGATAAGATGCCTAAAACTATTGAAAGATTGGATGAACTATTATACATAGGCGCAGAAAAGAGGGTAGACGAGATGATGTTAGAGTTCGAAAAGATCTGCCAGGGCATGTCTGATGTACTTTCTGTGCGCATAGATATAGATCATCATAACCAAGTGATCGTTTGTTTCAAAGACGGGGAACAAATCAAAATGCCCTTGGATCTGGGCAATTTTACAAGAGAAAATTTAATGGCGGCCAAATCCTCAAAGCCAAAGGCCCAGCAGCCCAAACCGGTCCACCTGCCTAAACCAGAGAAGCTCCTTGAATCAATTAAATTGATCTTTACCTTTCAGGATAGAGTTAAGCAAAGCGAACCCCGAGCTATTATATCAATAACCGAGGTGTTAGGTCCGGACCATGGCCGGCACATTGAAAATATCCGACAGATTGTTGAAACAGTAAGCCGGATCAAGTCGGTAAGAATTAAAGGCATAGAGGAGTGTTTGAAAGATCAAGCATTTGAAACGTTCAAGGCGCGTACAGCCGTCCTATTGGACGTGATCCATGATTTTCTTCACGAATCTTTGGAAAAAGATAAATATCGCGTACTTATTGGTTGGCTGCTAGATCCACGTGAACATAAAGATCTTCAACAGGAAGAGATCAAGCGGTTAGAGCAAATAGAAGAAATATTATGTAACAAAATTCTTTCACTAAGGACCCCACCCGCCGCGCTGCCCGAAATTTCTCAAACAACAGATAGCGGCCTTTCCGCAGATAGCGGCGAAGCCCACCCAATGTGGTCAGGGTCGATGTCCGCGGCGGCTCAAGACCAAAGGCTTGCGCCGAATGTACGGCAAGTGTTTTCGGACTTGGGTGCGGCAGTGAAATATCTTGAAGAATGGATGCAAAATAGCAATAAGGTGACCGGCTCTCCTGAAATGATCGAGGTCCATGAGGTCGGCATGGTGAACAGAAATGCCGTTATCTCCTATCGTGACGAGCAGGGCCAGCGTCATGATAATCTCACCGATCAAGACATACGCGACGTTTTGAAAAATACAATATACAATGCCGATCTTGTCATTGACCAGCGTAATATCCACGAATCTCAGCCTACCGAAGCAGAAGCTATCGCAGCGCAAGTCAGGGCAATTAATCAAGATCAAAGCATCGTCCCGGCAATGGCAGATACGCCAAGACTCAAACCCCATGAAATAGCGAGAAAGAAACATGCAGAGGCAGATCGTAAGAATGATCAAGCACGCTTGCTTGCCGCTAACAATGCTGTAGCTGCCATTCGCCAAGAAGAAAAGGAACAAGGTAAGCCGGCAGGAAGGATCAAAATACAAGAACTGGCCAGGAAAGTAAATAAATCAGGACTTATTATCAATGTGAATACATTTGTCAACTGGTTGAATCTCAAGAAGAAGAAAGAGGACCCGGAAGCAAAAACACTTCTGGCTTCTTTGGAAGCATCTGGGGCGGTAAAAGTGACCCCCAAAAAAGTAGAACGTAAATTAGACCCCAGCCCGCTTAAAACCCCAAGCAAACCAAAGCCGCAAATAACGACTGCTCCGGCAGAACATGTTCCGGCAGATGAAGTTCGGCCAACTGATGTTCGGCCAACTGAAGTTCGGGCAGATGATGTTCGCAAATTAGTAGATGGGCTCAACGCTGTTTTAGAAAAAGCATCAAGTGATGGGAAAACATTCCACACACATAAAATTGTAGTAAAGTTTCGAACTGCGGCAAAGGGCAGCAAATTATCGAAAAATGGGTTTGAATTTATTAAAACTAAATTAATAGGGGATGACCGCGTTGAGTACGAATTTTTAATTGATGCTCAATGTCAGAAAATCAGATTAAAAGATTTTCTTGATAAGGCGGAAGAAGAACTTCTTACACAAAGCGCCTTAGATGCAGCGAAGTTCGGCGAATTCTTTTTATCTCCCGGATGGCAAAAGGTAAGATGGGGCAATTTCCGTTATAAAGTGGAGGTTATGTTAGACAATGATAAGAAGGAATTGATCATACATTTTGTCTTAACAGATATTTTTGGGAAAAGTTACAAGGTCCCGGATATTAACCTAACGATTCAACCTACTATGCTGGGGAATTATGAAACGACCTTAAAACAATTATTTACAGCATTGAAAGATTATCAAAGACAAGGGTTTATGCCGGCATTTTTAATATCAATAATTCCTCCTTCGAAAATTGATCTGACTAACAAGTTGACGGGCAAACGTTTTCAAGTAAATCCTTTTGAGAATCCCGAAGGGCTGGCAAAGAGTTTAAATATGGAGAATGATCCGGCCCGGCGGCTGCCTGGTAAAACGCCGGAAGAGGGGCAGGCCGAACAGACACGTATTGCGGGGCTTTGGGATCAACAAAAGGTTTTGGGATGGGTTGTTTATGGAGAATCGATCAAGCGATCGCTTCAACCGTTGCGGCAACGATTTGGCGATGAACTGGTAGATGATTTTATTTCGTTTATTAGTGAATCGGGGCGCACACGGGCAGGACCATCGGAGTTTATTTACGGAACATTTATCCCCACCCAAGGCCTTTTCTTTAACGAAAAATATTTGAATGACCCCAAAACTTTCCGTCATGAGTTTGGCGTCTGGTTTGGTCAAACCGATGATGAAAACCAAAAACTGGAAGATATAAGCATGCCGCAAGTCTTGGCTGTGGCAGAAGATGATGAAGGGCGCCGTCAATTCCGCAGAGAAAAACATCAACATGAGGCCGGGTTCGGGAAGTACAGAGAACAGATACAGCATATTAATAATTGGATGGCAAGAGGGCTTAAAAGGACTACGCCTTCCCCGTTGATGGAGGAGCTAACAGAACGGGCCGCATTTCTTCAAAGGGCGCAGCATAAGATCGATAACATTCTTACTGAGGACATTCCACAAGGATTGCGTCATTTCCTTTCAATTAAATTGCGCGTAATCCACGCCGCTTTGGGTGAGAATCTCGCCGGACAGGGCAAGCAGGAATATCATGCAAAAAGTTATGTCGAAGCCAATATAAAACTCTTTGAAGCCATTCAGCATTTTGAGGAGGCAATACCCATCGAAGATGTCAAGGCAGCCGAACGGACGAGGCAAATGCTTAAAGAGCAGGGATTTGCGCACGTAACCATCGGTTGTTGTTTTAAAGAACTGGCAATTTCAGCGCAATTGCAGGGGGATGTCATTGAGGCTTTGAAGAATTTCGATTTTGCGCTTAAACATTTAAAGGAAGCAACAAGACTTATTCAGGAAAATTATGATGGCCCTGTCAGTCAGGAGAATATAGAAATAACTGACCATAATATTGGATCGATCGAGTATTTACGGACCAAACTCATCCTGAAGGCGGCAGCTCTCAATTGTCTTAATAGAGCGTTGATCGATGCCGGGCTTGGATGCTTGGATTTTAAGAAGAATTCCTCTGACACCAATGGAGTGGCGTATAAGATCGGCGATGATGGGGAATTGTACTTTGATCTACGTGATGCCTTAAACAAGATCTGTCAGCAATGGGGCTATAAGATCCACGAGATCCGTTATTCTCAATTCAAAGTGGAGATTATCTTGAAATATTCATCCCAGATCATTGAGATTACTAAGAAGTGGGAGGAGGGTTCCTCGTCTACTCAGGAGAGTTTCTGGCATGCCCGCATTGTGCCAGGGCCATCAGATACTTTTTTGGAGCCATGGCAGAAGGGGCAAGATTTTCCGATTACGGGTTGGGTGGCCGGACTTCACTCTTTTAAACCAAATGAATTTGCGCGGCACAAAGAATTTGATTTTCGTTTGATCTATATTGTTTCCCAGTCAGATCGTGGAGTTGTTATTTATAGATCAGATGGGCTCAAAGAAGAAATTAGCATCGGGGATTTGTTGGCCAATTACAAATACGTGACGCGCAAGTCAGCCCTAGAGGAATGGTCCGAAACGCCGGTGAAGGACATTCGATCCATATTAGACAGTGTTGAGAAGGCCCTGATCATCTCAGATGAAAAGTTAAGCTTGAATTGTACTAAAGCTTTTTTGACAAGTCGCGAATACGCCTTATTGACTAGATTCATTGCTTTGATCAATGAGACGACAGAGGCTATTTTTGGTCAAGGATTGAGTTATAAGCAACTCAAGGCCCAGAAGCATCCGGCGCTCGACTTAATCATGAAAGCATTATATCGTGAGCATCCTTGGCTTGGAAGACCCGCTTCCTTTATCATCGGCCGTGCTCGTAAGTCCATGGAAACCTTTAAGGCCGGTGAGCGTACACGTAAAAATTTACCGGCATTATCCCGAGCATTGGTGAGCCGTATTGTCTCAGGCAATAAATGGGTGGCGGGCCCCGTGACTGATAAGGACATGCAAAAGATCATTGAGCGCGAGAAGTTCACATCGCAAGAAGCCGTATTCCCTGATGATAAGGTACAAGGATGGAGCAGTGAGCTCGAGCAGCCAATAAATAAATTTTATACAACGCGTAGATTATTTCCTGAAGCTGTCAAAGCTCTTGAGGAGACAATTTCCAGGTATATCGCCGAAAATCCCAAAACGATCACGGCTCTTCAAGATCAGGAGGAAAAGTTTGCAGAGGAGGGCTTACGCGAGGAAGTCTATAAACTTTCGCTTGAACTTATCGAAATATTGGATCAACGCCTGGCGTCCCAATCAGCGATCCTGCGGGCAATTTTGCCCAGACAGAAGATGCGCACATCCCTAACTGCCACAGGTGACTGGCGCGCTCGGCTTTATCTCCAAAAAACGCGCAGTATCACATGTCCCCTTGGCTTTGGAAAGAGCTCTGAAGGGCGGGTTGCATATCGGAAAGTCAGGGATCTGATCGACAAATACAGGATGTATATTTCCAGCATCCATCGCACCAGGGTTTTAGGCAGTTATGAGACCTAAGTATGGCTCGTGTCTAGCGAGGCGCCGGCATATGCGGATGTTGTTAATGGCCTGAGG
>CAYNGE010000003.1:0-24976 GCA_964396865.1 uncultured Planctomycetales bacterium | reverse complement strand
TCAGCCAGGGCCCTAAGCTGGGAGTTTGAACCGAAGATCAAATCAACACGGGTGCCGGTCCATTTCACTCGACCCGTTTTGCGATCACTGCCCTCAAACAGATCTCCTTGCGGCGAAGTCGCCTTCCAAGTAGTTCCCATGTCGAGAAGGTTAATGAAGAAATCGTTAGTAAGCGATCCCGGCTTCTTGCTAAAAACACCGTGCTTAGTTTGACCAAAATTGGTATTCAAAACACGCATACCACCAACGAGAACTGTCATTTCAGGCGCGGTCAGCGTCAACAACTGCGCTTTGTCAACCAACAGATGCTCGGCTGATGGGGCGTATTTAGCCTTCACGTAGTTACGAAAACCATCTGCGATCGGCTCAAGCACGGCAAAGGACTCCACATCGGTTTGTTCCTGTGAGGCGTCCATACGACCAGGCGTAAAAGGAACCTTTACACTATAACCGGCATTCTTGGCAGCTTTCTCAACGCCCGCACAACCTGCCAACACGATCAGGTCAGCAAGGGAAACTTTCTTGCCTGCTTTATTGAAATCCTTCTGAATGCCCTCAAGAGTTTTGAGGACCTTCAACAGTTGTTTTGGCTCGTTGACTTCCCAATCCTTCTGAGGCGCCAAACGTATACGGGCACCGTTGGCCCCACCACGCTTGTCCGAGCCACGGAAGGTAGATGCCGAGGCCCAAGCAGTCGAGACCAGCTGGGATACTGATAACCCTGAATCAAGGATCTTTTTCTTGAGAACAACAACATCCTTCTCTGTGATCAATTTATGATCGACCACAGGAATGGGGTCTTGCCAGATAAGCTCTTCCTTAGGCACCTCAACTCCGAGATAGCGCGCGCGAGGCCCCATGTCACGATGCGTTAGCTTGAACCAGGCACGAGCAAACGCGTCCGCGAACTGATCCGGGTTCTTCAAAAACGCCCTAGAGATCTTTTCGTAAACGGGATCGAACCTTAAAGCCAGGTCAGTTGTCAGCATGGAAGGCGCAATACGCTTTTTAGGATCGTGTGCCGCCGGTACAGTCCCATTACCAGCGTCACCCTTAGGCTTCCATTGTTGCGCTCCGGCAGGACTCTTGGTCAATTCCCATTCATAGCCGAACAGGATCTCAAAAAAGTCGTTGCTCCACTTTGTCGGTGTCGTGGTCCAAGTAACTTCCAGGCCGCTGGTGATGGCGTCACCGCCTTTACCCGTACCAAATTTACTTTTCCAGCCCAAACCTTGCTCCTCAATATCAGCAGCTTCAGGCTCAGGCCCAACATTCTTAGCATCACCGGCACCGTGGGTTTTACCAAAGGTATGGCCGCCTGCTATGAGTGCCACCGTCTCCTCATCGTTCATCGCCATGCGTGCAAAGGTCTCACGAATATCCCTGGCCGCCGCGAGTGGATCCGGATTCCCGTTAGGTCCTTCAGGATTGACGTAAATCAGACCCATCTGTACGGCACCAAGCGGATTTTCAAGATCCCGGTCGCCTGAATAACGTTTGTCATCCAGCCACTTTTGCTCAGAGCCCCAATAGATATCTTCTTCCGGCTCCCAGATGTCCTCACGACCACCCGCGAAACCAAAGGTCTTGAATCCCATTGATTCCAGAGCGACGTTGCCTGTGAGGATCATAAGATCAGCCCAAGAAATTTTCTTGCCATACTTCTGCTTGATCGGCCAAAGCAGCCTGCGCGCCTTGTCAAGATTGACATTGTCAGGCCAGCTATTGAGGGGCGCAAAGCGCTGGTTACCACGGCCGCCGCCCCCGCGTCCATCAGAAATGCGATACGTGCCGGCACTATGCCATGCCATACGAATAAACAAAGGTCCGTAGTGGCCAAAATCCGCCGGCCACCAGTCTTGTGAGTCGGTCATCAGGGCCAAAAGATCTTTTTTCACCGCTTTCAGGTCGAGACTCTTAAATTCTTTAGCGTAATTAAAATTTTTACCCATCGGATTGGAAAGAGAGGAATGCTGGCGCAGGATATGGAGCCGCAATTGGTTGGGCCACCAGTCCTTGTTCGTGGTGCCGGCGCCGGTTGTTTGATGCATCGGGCATTTGTTTTCAGGCATGACATTATCTCCCTTCGCGATCATGACATATTTTTAGTGAAAACGTATTATAGCAAAAGCGATACTCATTTCTAAAATTTATTTTATGCAGACAAACAAATTTGGCCCTTACTGCGCTGTCATCGCTTTGCAATTTACTATTCCATCCGCCCCTGCCTGCGCTGAGACTGGTTCTAAATGTGCATGGCCGCCCCACTTTGAATCCGCGCCTTTAAGATAATACGCTTGACCGGCTTTTGCATCCAGACTTATGGAAGACACGGATTTTGATGCTCCAAAACCGGTCTCAAAAGTTTTAAATTCAATGGAGCCGGGTTCAATGAAATAGGTATAATACATCCCTGGCAATAATGTTATCTCAACCTTGCCGTTTATATTGACCTCGAAAGGTATCTTACCCTGACGAGTAATAGGACGATAAATATAGACCGCTGCTTTGTTGGAAGGCGTTTTATCTCCCAGTTGAAAACTCGATCCCTGACTTGGAGGCTGTGTTGATGGAGTTATTGGGGACGATGATGAACCTAAAATCGTTGATATTAATTTGCAGTCAGCTATTTCCTTCGCCCCAGCTTCTGGAGAAACCAAAACTAGACTCAATTTGGGAATGAAACCGTGGCTATGAGCGCCTTTAAGATAATAGGCTTGGCCGGCTTTTGCATCAATGGTCATAGAAAATGGTAACTTGGCCGCCAAAGATCCCGAGTATCCAGCCTCTTGAGCCGTAAATTCTATTTTGCCAACTTCAGAAATATATGCGTAATACCCCCCTTGAACCAACGTTGTTATAACTTTACCATTTACTTTTATGTTAAAAGGTATTTTTACATCAGCAGCAAAATCACCCGCTAAACCATTGGAAGGATTAGGACGATAAATATAAACTACAGCTTTATCAACCGCCATATTCTGGACTTGTTGGAAACTTGAGCCCGATGCTGGTGAGAACGGTATTGTTCCCTGAGATGCGCAACCAGACAAAAGCGATGCCCCTGCCATAATCATTGGCGCAAAGATACGCCCAAACCTTTCCATAATATTTCTCCCTTTTACAAGTATTCTATCTTAATATCCGTCTTTGGCTCTTACTGTGCTGTTGCCATTTTGCATTTAACTATTCCATCCGCCCCTGCCTGCGGCGAGACTGGTTCTAAATGCGCATGTCCGCCCCACTTTGAATCCGAACCTTTAAGATAATACGCTTGACCGGCTTTTGCATCCAGACTTATGGAAGACACGGATTTTGATGCTCCAAAACCGGTCTCAAAAGTTTTAAATTCAATGTTGCCTGGTTCCATAAAATAGGCGTAATACACCCCCGGCGCTAATGTTATTTCGACCTTGCCGTTTATATTCACCTCGAAAGGCATCTTATCCTGACGAGTAATAAGACGATAAAGATAGACCGCTGCTTTGCCGGCCGGCGCTGCCCCTAAAGCCGCTTGCAATGGCGGCGCCGCCGGGCCTTTTGACTGTTGGGTATAATTTAAAGGCACGTAGCGGATAGAAACCGCGTAATTGCGGTCCCCGATCCCGCTTAAATTGATCGTTGAATATTTAGCTTCAACCCTTTCTCCCTGGCCGGGCCGGGTATTGCTTATATTTTTACCGTTAAGATCGGTAATAACGGTAGCTCTTTGTATGAAAATACGGGATATTTCTCCGCCATCTGAAACGACCATGATGCTGCAATATGCCCACCGCGGCCCATGGGGGAATAATACAGGAATAACTTCTGTGATCTTACCTATAAGAGTTTTAATCTCATCGGCCTTGGCTGGCCTCAACGCAGCTGACCACAAAGAACTGACCAATGTAATGGCAATGAATGCGATAATGATTTTTTTCATTTTTTCCTTTATTGACGGCTTTTATTCTTATAAATGAATATACAGCTAAAAACTATAAAAGCAATCTCACAAGCAACATAAATGGCCAAGGCATTGGCAAGGCCGGAAGTAAATCCATAGGAATGCAGGCCGATGCCTAAAAGATTGACCCCAAGCCATGCCCACATGACAACCATAAGACCCACAACACTCCCCACGGCAAGGCCGCGGGGGCCGATCATGCCTGCATATTTTGCATGAAACAGGATCGCAAACCAAAGGATGATCATTAAAGCGCCGTTTTCCTTGGGATCCCATCCCCAAAACCTGCCCCAGGTTTGGTCCGCCCAGATACCTCCTAAATTAGTGCCTAAAAAAGTAAAGGTCAAGGCCAGGCCCATGGTCCCTAAGATCATTTTAAAAGTATTATCGAGCATCTCTTTATCCTTGTTTAATACCGCCTGAATAAGCCACACATGTCCCAATACCCCCACAACACAAGCGGCGCCATAACCCATGGTAATGGTGATGACATGTGTTCCCAGCCAAAAATTGGAATTAAGAACCGCCGTCAGCATCTTGAAGGTATCGCCCTCGGAGCTATATCTGCCGGCCATAAACAGCAAGACAGCGCCGCAGATGGCAGCAGTCATAATGCCAAGCCACCGTCGGTTAAAATATTCAATACCAAGTCCAAGAAGAACTGTTATAAAGCTTGCGAAAATAAAGGTCTCATAAAGATCGGCTATCGGCGGCCGTCCCATGATGATCATTCTGGCCGCAATGCCCAAGGCATGAAACATAAAACCGGCGACAACTGAAAACAGCCCCAGCCCATACCAATATTGCCCGGATGACGCAAAAGAGATAATAAAAAATATGAATGCCGTAATGTAAAATACCTTCGCCCACATAAAGGGCATGGCAGAGTTGTAACTCAATTCCAAAGGAAATCTACTAACGATCCGGGCTTCTTGGGGTTTGAGATCTGCCTTGATGGCATCCCCATATTGACGGGCAGACATTTCAAATTCCGCGAGGTCTCCCCTTTTGTAGGCCTCTGACATCTGCTGCCATAGTTTATGGAGTAAATTTGTTGGCCCGATATTATTTTGTAAAAACGGCCCTTGGTCCCCATAAGCCATGTTGATATAAGACTTCACATTCTCCGCCACACGGATTAATTCATTGTCCTCCAGGCTGCGCTGTTGTTCATTGATATTAACAACCGCGCTTTCTAATGACAGCAATCGAATGATAACCGGTTTAAATTCGGCAAAACTGTAACGGCGGTGTTCTTCAGCCGGTATATTCAGTAAAACGGCGATATCAGGATTGTTGATTAGAATAACCTTGTCATTGTCCGCTTCTTGGGGCGCAAATAAGACCCTGGAGAGCCATACAATAGCGCCGGCATGATCATAAGTATCCTTGCCGGACAACTGGATTAAAAAATGCCGTGCATAGGAATCCAAGGGCTTTAAGCGGCCATCATGAAATACCGGAATGCTTTTAAAATTTTCATAATACGTATTTTTTCCTTGCGCCAGGCCAATAGACATAAAACAAAGATTTAATAAAATCATTAATATGAATAATTTGATTTTCATGGTCTTGCCTTGGCAGCAAAAGCTTTAGTAAGGAAATGCAAAGACATCCCCAAAAACACAAGCAAACAGGATATATACGGAAGGAATCGGGCCGGATTTTTAACAACAGCCACAATCGAGTAACGCCCTTGTTGACTATCCGTATCATAAGACGCCTGATAAAAAGTGTAGTCCTTATATGAAAAAGGCTTGTTCATAATGATGCGGACCTGGCGCTTAAAATTTCCCGTGTCTATGGTCAGTAAACTCTCATAATTCTTGGCTATGGTAGTTGACGGATAGAATTCAGCCTTAAACTCTTCCAGCTTCAATTTAAATGGAAGCGGATAAATTTGATTGTCCGAAACAGAAACATTGGTCGTCTGACCTTCCTTGAGCCGGACATAGGATGTTTGAGAAAAGTGAAAGATCATGAACGCGGACACAAAATATAAAAGCAGGCCTGCATGGGCGATCTTGCCCCCAAGATAGGCCCAACCCCGGTTTTTTTGAAAATGTTCCACCAACGCGCAAACTAAATTGATAAACAAAACCCAAAGTACCAATTGCGCGCCGGGGAAAGGCAAGAATCCGCCTGCTAAAAAGAAAAAAGAAGAAAAGAACCGCTCCTGGACTTCATATAATCCCTGCGACACCTGGGCGATGGTCCCCCAAAAAGTAAGGATAAAAAGCAAAAAAAGACAGGTCACTGTGATGCGGGCTGAACTTAAGAAACGTAGCATTATTTAAAAAAGCCGTCGGTTATAATGAGCGCCAATAAGAGCGGAAGGTAAATGATAGAAGCCCCCAATACCCTTTGCGCTTGGGCTTGTGACTGGGTGCGTTTAAATAAGAAGACCTCGTATAAAACAACCGCCCCCATGGCCAAAGCGCCCCAAAAATAAATCTTGCCGGCCATGCCCATCATGGAAGGCATCAAGGAAAAGGCAACCAATAAAAAGCTAAAGAGTATGATCTGGAAAATAGTGATCTCCGCTTCGGCAAAAACAACGGGAAGCATCTTAAGTCCCGCTTTCCTGTAATCCTCTTTATTGATCCAGGCGATGGAATAAAAATGAGGGTGCTGCCAGGTAAACAGAATAAAAAATAATACCCATGCCCCGGCTCCCAAATGATCGCCTGTCGCGGCCCATCCCCCCAATGGCGGTATGGCGCCTGCCAAGGCGCCGAAGGTGCTGTTTAGCCACGTAACTTTTTTAAAAGGGGTATATACCAGGACGTATAAAAAACAGGCCAACATGCTTAAAAAAGCTGTCAATAAATTCACCTTCCAGGCAAACAAAACCAAACCGATCAATATCAAACTGGTCCCAAATTCCAACGCCCGCGCAGGTGATACCTCGCCCATAGGAAGAGGACGTTTTTGGGTCCTTAGCATCAGGGCATCCGTGTCACGCTCAAGATATTGATTAAGCGCCGTGGCCCCGCAACTAGTCAATGCTGTCGCCAGCAGGGTCCACCCCAAAAGCCAATAATGATGGATGCCTCCTTGCGCAAAATAAAAGCCAAGGGCTGTTGACACAAGGACCGTCAGTGTAAGTCCCGGACTTGTCATCGCTAAATAACTTTTATAAATTTTGTATTTACCCATTGTCTAGAAAAGATGACCTATACTTTAATAAATTTCAGTATGAACGCGTAAACCGCGATCAAACAAACCAAGGTCAAAGAAGTATTAAGGAGTATATAGAAGAATTCTTTTGGTTCAACTCCGGGGTTAATGATCTTGGTGCGGTCCACCCCGTTAAGTGACAGGACATAGCTTTCAATGTCTGCGATCTGGGCTTGGGTCAACGCGTGAGAGACCCCAAAATCCGGCATGTTCGGGCCTCCTTCGGTATTAGGTACGCCGCGTTGAATAAATTGGTCTATATGCCCGATAAAAGCTTGCGCGTTTGGATCAAAAACATCCCGGTCTATAGGATTAAGCGACGGAACTCCCTTAGGCGCCGCAAATCCGGGAGACTTCGTATCGCCAAATGGGCCGTGGCACATAATACAGGATTGATGGAACAAAACAGCTCCGTGATCTTTATTGCCGATGATATTAACTGAAGCTGAAGCGCTGCCCATGCTCTTTTGCGGCTCAACTGCCTGCTGGGTTTCATTTTGCGTTCCCTGGGCAGGCGGTGCGGATGGCTTCATCGTTGATAAACTGCTTAAATAGGCAATGACCGCGTCCATCTCGTTGGTTTTTAAACGATCGGCATAGGATGGCATCATGCTCGCGGGATTATGCTGTTGAGGGTTCGTTAACTGGACTTTAAGCCAGGCCTTGTCCGGCTTCTGTTGGCTTATAGCCATGATCAAATCAGGCCCGATCTTATTGCTGGAAAAACCTTGTATGGTATGGCACTGCAGACAGCCCTGTGTATTGACCAATTGCTTGCCAAAGGCTATCGCATTCTTTGTACCGGCCTGACCTTGTGCCGGTGCTGATGCCGGCTGCGGCTTGGCAGATGCTTTCGCGGTAGTTTTTGGAGACGCCAAGCCCTCTAGAAAGCCTATCAAAAGTTTTATGTTATTATCGCTTAAATTTGTAAACGGCGGCATGATGGTACGGGGATTGTGCGTTTCCGGAGAAGTGATCTGGGTATACAGCCAGTCATAGGAACGGTTGTTGCCCTTGGCGATCAGCAGATCAGGCCCGATTTTATTACTGACAACCCCTGTGACCGTATGACATTCCGTACAACCTACCGTATTAAAAAGTTCTTTTCCGGTGATCTTTTGATTCATATTCACCGCGGCAGCAGCAGTTGCCTGACGGGATGTCACCTTGGCTTTTGCCGTCTCCATTTGAGCGGCTTCAGCAGGACTGCGATAAACATACCCCACCCATGTTAAAGATATGATCGCGGCCACAAACGCAAATCCGCATGCCATGACAAATCCGCGTTTAAAAGGATTTTTTTCTTCGCTGCGGTCTATGAAAGGCAGGGATGCAAAAAGTAAAATGATCATTAACGGCACTCCTGCCGTACCCAGAGGTTCCAGGGGGCCCGGGAAAAATTTCAATATCTGATAAAGGAAAAGAAAAGGCCACGCCGGTTTGGGTGTGATCAGCGTATCTACGGGATCAGCCAGGCCTGAAAAAGGCGCCGGGAAAAAGGCGGAGAGATATACCAATAAAACAAACAACAAAAACGCGACCAACACATCTTTAAAGATCTGTTCCGGCCAAAAAGAACCGGTCTTTTTTCGCTCTTCTTTGTTCCATGGCCCGGATTCACCATATCGACGGAAAGCAACCAAGTGCAGTGTCGCAAAGGTCCCTATCAATATGGGAATGATCGCCACATGCAGGACATAGATCCGCAGCAAGGCCATCTGTCCCATCTTGTCAGCGCCTTGGAGCAGCATTTGCATAAAAGGCCCAACCACGGGAACACTGCCGGCAATGCCAATGCCTACCTGCCCTGCCCAATAGCCGTTTTTATCCCAGGGCAGCACCGGCCCCGTGAACATAAAACCGATCGTTAAAAGAATAAGAACTATCCCAAAAAGCCATACCATTTCTCTTGGTTTTTTATAAGAACCCCAGATAAAAACACGCATGATGTGAAGGCCGACGACCAAGGTAAACAACGTGCCGCCCCAATAATGCAGACCGTGGACGAGCCAACCATACGGCACGTATAAGCGCAAATAATTGAGGCTTGAATACGCATAATCAATAGTAGGCACATAATAAAAAAGCTGCCAAATACCGCTTAGGACCTGGATGGTCAAAAGGAAAAGGCACGCGCTTCCTAATGTATAAGAGAACTTGGCGCCGCCGGGGATCTCTTCATGTAAAAACCCGGCAAGGGATTTTAATAATCCGGTGCGTTCTTCAAACCAGTCCCTGAATTTATAAACCCACGATACTTTCATAAAAATGTCAAATCTCGACTTTTTGGGGTATCCCCGCTTTAAACAAGATCCACTGAACGTACAACTCTCCGCCTTCGATCTTATGAGGGAGCGTATCTAAGGGCCTTGGCGCGGGCCCGCCGATCACCTTGCCGTTTTCATCAAATATGCTGCCATGGCAGGGACAAACAAACTCGTTTTTGACAAAAGCATAACGGCAGTTTAAATGCGTGCAAAGGGGTGAAAATACAGAGGCCGTACTTTCAGAATGTTTAATGACCCATACGTCATAAACATTTAACTGTTTGATAAAAGCCTGCACATCCATGTCTTCGAAATGCATGATCGTCGGTTTTCCGACGGGCAAGGACGGAAATCCCGGCACCTTGATAAATTTAGCACCCTTGCCCTCACTTGAAACCGGGAATAAATAAGTAATAAACGGCCAAGCCATGCAAAGGGATAGAAATCCCAGGATCGCGGCCGTTAATCCCTTTAAAAATTGACGTCGTTGGATGTCCTGCGGTTGGTCAGTCATGTACACCTTTGTTTTGCTCTACCCACAAGTTAAAATCACTTTGGGACACTACATTTAAAACCCCTCTCATGCGGTAATGACCCATGCCGCACAATTGAGAGCAGACTATTTCATATTGTCCTATTTTATTGGGCGTAAACCAGATGGTGGTGGTCATGCCGGGAATACAGTCCCTTTTAACGCGCATGGCAGGCAGGGTAAAACTGTGGATGACATCCTTGCTGGTCAACCGCAAAAACGCTGTTTTATTGACCGGCAAATACATCACATTCATGGTTGCGATATCGTCTTTGCTGTTGGGGTCACTGGGATCAAGCCCTATGGGGTTGTCTTTAAAAAATTGAGCGCCGGTGCGTCCGAATTTCCCGTCAGGACCAGGATAATGGAAATTCCAGGCGTATTGCTGGGCCACGACCCTGACTTCCACGAAATCCCTGCCTTCCGGCGGTAAAAAAGTCTGGTGGGTCGCCCAAAAAGGGATTGAAAAGGCAAAAAGAAGAAGGAATTCGAAACCCGCCACTGCCCATTCAACGCCCGAAGAGATATTCTGGGCCATGGGAGCTGTAACAGCCCTGGGGTTTCTCGATCTGCGAAACCTTATGAGGACAACAATAAAATAAACAGCCCATCCGACAAAAAGAAGAAGGATAAGGCCATGGATCAAATACATCAAAGTATCGACATCACGGCCCTCGACGGAAGCTAAAGGCTGCAGGGGTAATATGTTGTTTAAAAAAGGACCCATTTTAATTGGTTACATACGGGCTTGGGACCCTTGGGGAATCAGCGATGTCCCAGGCCGGCCATATCAATAAAAACAAGAAGATCACAAATGTCAAAAAAAGCACCAGATGAATTGTTTTCTTTTTAGTCATCAAATGCATGAAGTAATAACCCACCAATAATGCTTCAGCCAAAGCGACAGTCACGATCATGGTTATCCCTAATAACTTAAGATGCAAATGACTGATAAACACAATGAAGCCTATCAGGCAAACGATCCCTACATAGACCAAGATATCCTTTTTGAATTCAGATTGATCGGAATTTTCTGTCATCGATAAAATTCTTAAAGAAGATACAGGGTTGAAAATAAAAATATCCAGACGATGTCCACAAAATGCCAGTAAAGTCCGGCAACTTCAACGCGATTGATAAACCATTGCTTATTGACCGCCCTTAAGGCCGTACCCGGCCCGACATAAAAGATATTAACACCAATGCCAACGATGATATGCAAGGCGTGCAGGCCTGTCAGTAAAAAATAAAGGGCCAAAAATACGCTTGTATTGGGATATTCCTGATGGAGGAAATGTTGATGATACTCAACACCTTTAAAGAATAGAAAAAGAAAAGCCAGGCCTATGACGCCCCCCATCAATCTTTTATATTTCGCCATATCGTCGGCTTTAAGGGCGGCCCAGGCGCGGATAAATAATATGCTCGATGAAAGAAGGACAATGCTGTTGACGGCGCCGAGGGGCACGTCGAGAATGTCCGATTGTACCGGCCAGGAAACAGACCCTGTCCGAATAAGGATATACCCGGAAAACAAGGCGCCAAAAAGCATGATCTCCGAGGCCAAAAAAAGCCAGATCCCGAATTTGGCATTATAAAGGCCGGTGTCTTCACGCGCTTCAACTATATAAGGGACAAGCGGTTCATGGTCCACAATTTCTCCTTAAGCGTCTTTACTCAAATTTCACTTTCATTCTGGGGGCTGAAATCCTTAGATGCCCCTTTAAGACTGTAACTGTACGGGCCGCGGTAAACGTGTATGGGTTTCGTAAAATTACCATGCGGCGGTGGAGTCGGAGTTGCCCACTCCAGTGTTGTGGCTTCCCATGGATTGTCCGACTGCGCCTTGGGCCCTTTAAACAAACTATAGAAAAAATTAAAAATAAAAGAGATCTGGGCAATGGCCATGATCCAGGCTGACCAGGACATGATGGCATTCCAAAAAATGACATTATGCATGAACAAATAGGTCTGTCCCCCGTCGTATAACCTGCGGTTGACACCGGCCATGCCCATGATAAGCATAGGGAAAAAGATCAAGTTCATGCAGATCAACGTCGGCCAGAAATGCAGGCGGCCCAGCATGTCATTCATTTTACGGCCGGTGACCTTGGGAAACCAATAATAGATCCCGCCAAAAAGCGCCAAAATAACGCCCGGAGCCACTATATAGTGAAAATGACCAATCACATAATAAGTGTCATGTAACGGGATGTTGGTGGTGGCAAGCCCCAAAGGCAGCCCGGTAAGGCCGCCGATGCCGAACATGGGCAAAAACGCCAGCGCAAAAAGCATCGGGGTCGTAAAACGGATCGAGCCTCCCCACAAAGTAATAAATAAAGAGGTGATGATGATAATTGAGGGTATGGAAACGATCATGGTGGTCGTCTGAAAAAATGCCGCGATGCTCGTCCCCATGCCGGTCAAATAAGTATGATGGGACCAAACGATAAAAGAGACAAAGCCCATGAATATGACGGAATAAACCATGGCGGATAATCCGGTGATATTTTTACGGGTATTGTTGGCAATGATCTCCGTGACGATCCCCATGGCAGGCAGGATCAGAACATAAACTTCCGGATGCGCCAAAAACCAGAACAAATGCTGCCAAAGAAGCGCGTTGCCCCCTCCGCTGGATTTGATGACCTGCCCGTTGACAAAAAGACCGCTGGGTAAAAAGAAACTGGACCCTGCCAGGCGGTCCATCAACTGCATAAACGCGGCGCATTCAAGCGACGGAAACGCTAACAGCAATAAAAAGGCCGTGACCAACTGCGCCCATACAAAAAACGGCAGGCGTTCAAAGGTCATGCCGGGCGCCCTTAATTGGAAAATGGTGACGATAAAATTAATGGAAGAAAGAAGCGAAGAGGCAATGATAAAAACCATGGCCACCAGCCAAATGGTCTGCCCGTCATGGGATATGTCTGACAGGGGCGGATACGAAGTCCAGCCGTTAGCCGGCGGGCCCGGAGGATAAATAAAATTTGAAAGCATCAACAGGCCTGCGAGGAAATATAACCAATAACTGACCATATTTAACCGGGGGAAAGCCATGTCCCTGGCGCCTATCTGCAAAGGGACAAGGTAATTGCCGAACGCGGCAAAACCCAAAGGCACGATGGCCAAAAAGACCATGATAGTCCCGTGCATGGCAGCCAATTGATAGTAAAATTCCGGGGCCATCACACCGCCGGGCATGCGGACCGATCCGATCAGTTTTCCTATGACAGGCAAAGGCTGGCCCGGATAGGCCAACTGCCAGCGCATCAACAGCATCAGGGAAAAACCAAATAGGAGGAAAAACAGGCTGGTCAACAGATATTGAATGCCTATGATCTTATGGTCCGTTGAAAATATATAGGAACGGATCGATTTCTTCATAGACATTTCTTTGATCTCTTACGAAAGTTCAAAAACATCATGCCAAACGCCGATAATACCGCGATCACGACGCCTAATAAGAATATCACGGCATAATTGTAACCATGGGTCAAGGGAGATCCGGGATCGCCGTAGCAAACCATGCAGAACATATTATAAGTTTTTTAACCCCCTTATAAAATTTATGCAATAAGGTATTAAACCAAGCGCGACAATTAAGGAACCTATTCCACCGCCGGTATGATTATGCTTTAGGGACCAAAAACCTAAACACAAAAAGAACAAGATGGAAATGATGATAAGAATAAGATGGATATTTTTGATGCCCATCGGCGGCCCTTTCGTTTCGCGATTATACCATCATCTATGAAAAATTTTTACAAAAATGATTCCTAATTCATATAAAAACATAAGCGGCAAGGCCAATATCGTCATCGAGGCTATATCCGGCGGCGCCAGGATAGCGGCAGCGATCAAGATCACGATAATGGCATGACGCCTTTTGCTCTTTAAGGACTCCTCTGATACCAGGCCAAGCCTGGCCAACAATGCCAAAACAAGCGGCAGTTCGAAGGCCAACCCGAAGGCGATCGTCATACGGCCTAAAAACCCCAAATAATTCCTTACCGAGATCAAAGGAGACAAAGAGTTCGAAGAAAAAGACATCAGGAATTTAAAAGCCAATGGCACAGCCACAAATAACGCAAACGCGGCCCCGGAAATAAAAAACAAAAGGGAAAGAAGGGTAAAGATCAGGACATATTTCTTCTCTACCGGCAAAAGGGCGACCGAAACAAAGGCCCAGACCTGATATAGAATATAAGGCAAAGCCAAAAAAAGCGCCAGGACCATGTCCAGCACCATGTAAGCCCAAAAAGCTTCGCCGGGCGAAGTAAAATACAGCCTGCCGGCCGGGGCTGCGAGGATCGGGATCAATGGGGATATGAAATTATAACAAACAAGAAGAGCAACAACATAAGCGCAGGCGGATTTAAAGATCCGCGAGCGCAATTCATCCACATGTCTGAAAAAAGACTGCTGGAAATAACTTAAGTTCACTTGGGTTGCGATTCGACGGGTTTTTTAACTTCTTCTTCAGTTTCACGCAGGTTCTTTTTAAACTCACGAATGGCACGCCCCAAAGCAGCCCCGACTTCAGGCAGCCTCTTGGCGCCGAAAAGCAATATAAAAACCGCAAAGATCAGGATCAATTCAGGCAAACGGCTCATATCAAAATCCCCCTTTAGTTGAACATTCAACCGCCCTAAGCATATACTAAAAAATTTTTCTTAATATTTTTACCCAAAAGCGCATCAACCGAAAGATCTTCATCAATCAAAGGCCAGTGGATCCCATAACCTGAAGGAGAAACTTCATATGTTTCCCGTTCCTTTTTGGACGCTTTAAGCAATCTTTTAGAAATTTTTATCAAATTAATCGCCATTTCCTTGCCATCCACTTTCATTCTCATTTGAGATCCTGAAAAAACTATTCTTTGGATTTTATGAATTGCCTTCATTTATTTTCTCCTCTCAAATTCATTCCACTGCTTAACAATATAATCAAAATGATCAAAAATTATTCGACGAATTTGTCTTTTATCTTTATCCTTCAAGCCAAAAGAATATGCTTCGTTAATATCAAACTCTTTAATATCGATCCAATATTTACATTCCATTCCTGCCTTTTTGGCATGAATGTGGATTGGCTCGTCTTTTTCATTTGAATAAAAAAATAACCGCCATCCCAAAATTTCTAATATCGTTGGCATGCTTAACTATAACACAACAAAAAAGACGCTGCAAACTTAATGTTTACAACGTCTTGGAATCAAAACTCCCCGGTCACCCCCAATATCCGAACTTTTTCTATGAGGTCATTCTAGGGCTTACCAATGCCAAAAGCGATGAACGATGGATTATTCTAAACTAAGGGCCCCGTAACCCCTTCATGGACAACATGATCCGGCAACAATAATCCTCTTCTGAAATACTCGTGCCACATTGACCAGACCAATCATGACTGGCACTTCGACCAGAGGCCCTATAACAGCCGCAAAAGCCACACCTGAATTAATGCCAAAAACCGCAATTGTCACAGCAATCGCCAGCTCGAAGTTATTACTGGCCGCCGTGAACGACAGCGTAACTGTCTTGCCATAATCTGCTCCTGCCCTTTGGGCCATATAAAACGAAATAAAAAACATCACAATAAAGTAGATCAAGAGCGGTATCGCAATGCGAACAACATCTAATGGAATTTTGACAATAAATTCACCTTTAAGGGAAAACATCACAAAAATCGTAAAAAGAAGCGCTATTAACGTCATTGGACTTATGCGTGGAATAAAAACTTTGTCATACCATTCCCTGCCTTTAAGACTAAGCAAAACAAATCTTGAAATTATTCCTGCCAGAAAAGGTATGCCGAGATAAATAAAGACGCTCTTGGCTATTTGAATGATCGTTACGTGAACAATGGCCCCCTGAAGTCCAAAGAAGCCAGGTAGTATCGTGATGAAAACCCACGCATATATTGAGAAGAACAAAACCTGGAAGATTGCATTGAAAGCCACTAACCCCGCGCAATACTCCCTGTCCCCATCCGCGAGATCATTCCAGACGATAACCATAGCTATACACCGGGCGAGGCCGATCATAATTAATCCGACCATATATTCCGGATACCCTCTTAAAAAGGTGATCGCCAAAACAAACATCAATATCGGACCAATGACCCAATTCTGCACCAGTGAAAGAGTAAGCACTTTAACATCCCTGAACACGTCGCCCAACTCTTCATATTTAACCTTGGCCAACGGCGGGTACATCATAAGAATAAGCCCTACGGCAATCGGGACATTGGTTGTCCCTGACTGAAACTGGTTCCAAAAAGGAACAATGCCCGGAATTAAGAAACCGGCACCGACTCCAATGGCCATGGCCAAAAAGATCCATAATGTCAAGAATCTATCTAAAAAGGACAGTTTTTTGATTAGCGGCGCTGTCATTTGCTTTTTCCCCTCTAAAAAGTTTATTTAGAATTTTTTTGCAACCAGTCTTTAATTTGACTGCGGATTTCTTCTCTGACTTTTCTTGTTTTGGCCAGCTTTCCCTCGTGAGTGCCTTCAAATTTTGAGGGGTCTGCAAAGCTCCAATGCAATCTTTGTGTCAGCCCGGGAAAAATAGGACACCTTTCGGCGCTGGACTCCTCACATACTGTTATGACATAACTGTAGTGATTGCCTTTTTTAAACAGATCAAAAACTGCTTTAGTTTGCTTCCCTGTTATATCAATACCTTCTTCCTTTAATGCCTCTACCACAACAGGGTTTAATTTCCCAGGTTCTAAACCCGCGCTTTCTACTTCAAAACGGTCTCCTGCCATTTTTCTCAAAAGCTCCTCGGCTATCTGACTTCTACCTGCATTATGGACACATACAAACAAAACTTTTATTTTTTCCTTAACCATAAATCACTCTCCCTTTATCAAACACTCCAGTGGTTAGAGAATTTCTTCAAGAATCTCAACGGCATTTTTAACAAACTTGGGACAAATAACATTAACAAAATTTCTATCTTTAAACTCCTGCATACCTTTCGAAGTGCTTATATCAAGCCCAAGCAATTTTTTACAAATGATGGATGAATTTTTGGCTTTAAATTTCTTAACAAATTCTTTAACTAAAGAATAAGCTTTTCGTTTTGACTCTTCATCCTTCGGTTTTATTTTCCCATATTTAAGGCCGATAACCATGAAGGCCCCTGTTACTGCTCCACACGTCTCTGCCATTCCTGCCATGCCACCGCCAAAAGTCCCACTAACCTTTAAGGCGCTGCTTCTATCCAGACCTAATTGCTTCGCGTAGGTTGACAATACAGCTTGTGAACAACTAAAACCGCTTTTGAAACAAGAAATTGCTTGATCGACCTTTTTCTCCATCTATGCCCCTCCTTTAATAACTTTACAACAACCCCCCTCGATTTTTAATGTGTTAATGTCTACCAGGGCCTTAGCAATTTTTTGACGTGCTGCCGAAACGATTCGTGATACCGTAGAGCGGTGAACATGCATTTCTCTGGCCGCTTGTGTTTGAGATAAATTCTTATAATCCAAAAGTCTTACCGCTTCAAATTCATCCAAAGACAGAATAATGGCTTCATTGGAATCGTGTTTTGTTTGCGGCTTAAAAAGTCTTTCAGAAGGACTGCATTTAATCCAGCGCGTTTTCTTTGGTCTCATAGTTAATATATTATGCACATATGTGCATAATTATCAAGATTATATTTTCTTGATTAGCACTTTTTTCAATTAGAAACTTAAGTTCGGATTTTGTCGACGGATAAATAAAAATGCCGTCTGTAAACTATTGAAATACATAGACTTACAGACGGCACAAGTGAAACTCCCCGGTCACCCCCAATATCCGAACTTTTCTTACGAAGTGCTTCTTGGCCTTACCAACGCCAAAATTGGGGATAGATGGATTATTCTGAATTAATATGCCAAGTGTAGCCTAAATAGTCCATCATTTTACAACTGAAGCCGTCCCCAAATCCATTATTTCATTGGAATGAAAATTAAAAAAACTTCCTCTTCTAATATCTTTATGTTCACCTGTAAACGCCCTAGCTAAACAAACTTTATATGTCATCCAATTAAATAAGGAAACCTGTGCCAATATTGAAATACCGTCTCCTGCCCAATTAACAGTAATTAAATGCCCTGATCTTCTTTTCCCTTCAACTGGCTCATCTCCAAGTATGGGAGCATCAGATACCATATGAAGGGGATAATCAGCCTTCTCACCATAAAGAATAAATTTTCTTATCACATCGAAATCCTTATGAAAAATAAAAGATAATTCATTTTTTTCTTTGAGGGTATAAGCAAAATAATTAAAAGCAATTTTAGCAATTGCTCTAAGAACCACATCATCTTTAGTTTCTTCCACAAGGCATAACCACTTTGATTTTTCATCCCCTGAGTAAATAAGATTTTCACCTGTTTTAAGATTAATGCCTTTGCTTTCAAGAGCCTTTTTTACGCACTCAAAATGCACCATAGGGAAAAACATTGCGTTCGGATTGTTTATATCATATCCCTTTTCTTCAATTTCTTGTTTCGTTGGAATTTTATCAAGCAAATAAAAATCATACTCTTTAGTATGCGGATTTAAAAAACCTATCTGAGGTAGAGGAAAAATGACTATGCCATTATACTCCTCTGAATACTTTTTATATGCATACGAGCCTTTAAAAGGCCCCTCTTCGATTTTAATGACGACTCTATCCCTTTTCCCAATTGAATTATATTCCTCTGGGCTTTTTATACCATAATCATACCTCCATGCTCCTTCCAATGTTCCTCTTGCCAAAACAATCTCAAGATTATCACCTAGATACTTATTGCAGCAATCACAAACAATACCATTTAGTGTCAAATTATCCTTAAAAAGGCCAAATGACTGTGAAAGAACATGCTCAGTTTTCTTAAACGTAACTTCTGTATCATTTTTTAAACAATAAATGCATTTCATTAGTTTTCCTATTTAATACTGCCGATTAAGATATTTACCAGCCACTACATAATATGTTGGGGTTCCAAGTTTAGCAAGAAATCGCATTCTAATTACTACCAAACTAGGGTGTTTATGCACAGATAACTCATGAAGCTGTGAAGAAGGCGGCTCATCCGAATGTAATTCTCCAATAAAATTAACCCTATCCGCCAAGTCTCTCTTAATAATAAAATTGATTAATAATGGTTCAAATTTACCAAACCCTATCTCCGCAGTCGCATACGAATGTGCTACTTTCGCAAGCATAAGGCAAAATTCTTCTACATGCGTCTTTCCTTCAGGATAAACCCCAAAAACTTTATACTTTGCAATAATGTAATCTAAATGACGCTGAAAACCTTCCCTGCTAGCCGCAGCACCTCTGATCCACAATTTATTTGATTTAGCTCCTCGTTCACCTTGGGTTACTTGACCAGACAACAAATCTGGTGATTGAAAATGTGGAAACGAAAACAAAAAAGGATAATCCTCTTGATCTACCAATACTGGAGTCCATTCACCATCAGGTTTAAGCTTTACCTTTAAAGGTAATTTTTCAGGACGCTCATCTTTCCTTCGAGTGGGAAGATCATAAAACATCCTAAGAGGTCCAAACATTGTTCTCAAACACGTTCTCTCGAATTTGCTAGTTAATCCTGAACATGATTTGCAGCTTGATTTGGGGAGAAGCGCTCTTCCCCCTAAACCAAACGGGATAATATGCTCATCCCCTAGATTTTCTGTACTTCCACAATATATACAGCATCCAACAGCACCATATATCTTCTGTTGATGATTTGGAAGAAATGATTTAAAAACATTCGTTGGTATTATCATTTGCTCTCATTCCAATGCCTTAATTTTTCCCAAAAATCGTCCATGTTCTTAGAAGAATAGATGCTAGGATTTTGGTTCATTAAACTGCCTGCCCGTAATCTATTTACTGCAATATTGGCTTTATCTGCCCAGCTTTTATCAAGCAAGACAATATCGCAGTAGGATATTGGTACAATGCTGTGTAAAAAGTCTTTCCAATCATTTGGTATCATCTTTATTTGCGTATTAACAACTTGATTAAACATAACCTGAGCCACATAGCGTGTAGCATGTTGGATCAATGGCCCCCTTGGTAAAGCTTTAAGGCTATTTTCATAAGCCTTATCATCCATCTTTTTCTGCCTTAACCTTTTCAATAAATCAGAAGACCCTTGCATAAAAGCTTCATTTTTTGTCTTTAAAACAGGTTGCCTTAAAATTTTTAAAAATCCGTTAAAAGAATAAGGATTTACATTTTTATCATTTCTACCAATTAAATACTCTAAAATTTCCTTGTCCAAATGGGGCGCAAAGATTCTAGCCCCCTTTAATATCTCATCTTCCTTCTTGATTACTGTCATAGACTCTACCTCTATAAATCCAATATTAGCAGGGGAAAGCTCATTCAAGAAGGATTCAGCTAGACTTATCTGTGCATCATCGCTTACAGTCGCAAATTCGAACAAATTCATGTATGAAATTGTCAAAGTTCCATTCTTTTGCTTTAAGAGATCCACAAAAGTAGCACTAAGATTATTATCAAAAGAAATTTTCATAAAAGCCCAGTGATCCAAATAGACCATCGGCGATTCCATTTTTTGGACACAGGTTAATTTTTCATTAATAACATCTATGGCAATCATATTACCCAGAATGATGGAGATTTATGTCAGGTTAATTCCGTGAGCCAACTTTGAGCCAACTGAACCATTTATGAGCCCATTAATGCTTATACCACTTTTGACTCTTTATTCGAACCAATCAAAAAGAACTCGTGTAATTTCTTCTCAAGCACCTTTTTAGGTATGAGCTTTGTTTTATATTCCGCTATAAGTGCTGGGGAAAGATTTCGGCTAAGCGCATACTCTACAACTTCATCATCCTTTGACTTGCACAATATGATCCCTACGCTTGGATTTTCATTCGGTTTTTTCACATCCCTATCAAGTGCCTCAAGATAAAAACTTAATTTTCCCAGATATTCGGGTTTAAAATCATCTATTTTCAATTCAAACATCACAAGACACCGCAAAGCACGATGGAAAAAAAGCAGATCAATAAAGTAATCATTCTTTCCAACTTGAATCCGGTACTCTTGTCCAATAAAAGAAAAATCCTTACCAAACTCAAGGATAAAATTTTTTAGGTTAGCTACTACGCTATGCTGTAAATCATTCTCGGAATGAATATCAGGAAGACTAAGAAAGTCCAACACATAGGTATCTTTAAACACTTCTGGCGCTTGTGGATGTATTTGTGTCACCACTGGTGACACTTTCTTTTTAGAAAGCATGGTACGCTCGTAATAACCACTGTCAATTTGACGTTCGAGATCCCTTTTGCTATATTTTTCTTTTAATGTTAAACGTATATAAAATTCTTTTTCTTCATCAGTTTTTGTCTTAGAAAGAATTAATAAATGGTTAGTCCAGCTAATTTGTGTCACCAGTGGTGACACTATCTTGTTAAGGCAATATGTTTCATAAAATTGCTTCATCCGGTATAGGCCTCTGCGATTAAAGCCCTTAAATTCAGAATGATTCTCTTCAATATATTGAGCCAGACCATCAACAATCCCATCACCCCATTCAGCAGTTTTTAATTTTTTGCTGATATATTTCCCGATGTTCCAATATAATTTTATAAGCTCTGAATTAACACTTTTAACAGCATTAAATTGAGCCTCGCGAATCATTTTAATAACTTCTAAAAACTGATGATCAATTTTTTTAGTGACCTTCATTGAAACTCCTCGCAAAATTCCTATATTTTTTGGCATTTTAACACACCCCCTGGCTCCGCCCTATTTATTTTTGTCACTTACTTCAGGAGACAAATCAGATAAACGGTTTAAGTCATCATTTTTCTGTTCCTTGGTTAATTTAGCTTCTTTTTCCTTTTTTGAATACAGATAAACCCCCTTAGCGAGAAGTTCTCCAATCCTATTTAATCTTTCGTTCATTGGTATATCGCGATACATATTTCATCACTTTTTAGAAACGCCCCCAAGATCAGCTTTATCTTCCGGCTTGTATTCCGACTGACCCTTTGTCTGGTTTTGATTAGTCGATTCTCGATTATTAATGTAATATTTCTCAAATAATCTTAGACCTTCCTTTTTATTCTTTTTGGCTTTTCGCTCATAAGGTATTTCAGGCAAGTCGGGTAAATAACCAAAATTTACACATACCTGCGTATTATCTCCTTTGTAGATATAATAGCCCTGACCATATTTATGAAGATTTTTAATTTTATCAGGTGAAAAATTAAATTCATTGACCATTTTATTGGAAGACTCTCCGGTATAAATCTGATTGCCAAATTTCCCAGCAGTGGTGCGGTAGGTTTTTTCTTCCTTGATCTGCGTCCCTAAACTTTTTGCTAGCCACTCACAATGAATGGGATCATTGTCTTTAAAATATATTTTATTAAGCGTATGCTCATCCATGAGCTTTCTGAAACTATCCGACACCCTACTTAAATCATTTATACTTTGATGAGCAATGGTTATCATCATGTAACTGCTGCGTGCTTTGTTATGCACTTCTATGGCAGATTCTTCGGCAAAAGAACCGTATTCATCTATGTTGATGCTTATAAGAACATCTTTGGGCAACTGACCTATCTGAATAAGTGAAGAAATATACCGCAAATTGGACTGCACTATACGGGCAATACCAGGAGCCTGGATAGGATAAGCATTAGTTGGAAGTTGTAGGTATACGACCTTGCCATACCGGATGACGTCTGTAAAAACTATGTCACTATCCGCCTCATTGAGGATAGACTCCTTGTAGTCCTTTAGATAATTATTAAACCCGCTGACAATGCTCCTCCATGTTTTAAACTGCTGATTCAAACTGGTTATTTGTTCATCAAGAAGTTTTAAATTCAACAGCCCTATCTCGTGGCCTGATGATTTGACTAAGGCATCAATTTCCTTTTTACAATTATCATTATTGATATAGGAATAAACATCCATCACTGTAAAGGGCTTGCCCAATGAATAAAGGATAAGAAAGGTATGAGCAAAAATAGTTTTAGCCGACTGATGATAAAAGGAATTTTCATCTTTAAAATTATTGAAGAATGAGTCGATGATTACTTGTGGATCGCATTCCCCTACGTACAAAGGATTATAAGTACAAGAGTTTTCTCTAAAGGCCAGTGACAGAAGTAAAAAATCATCTGCCCTACCCATACTGTGGAGCATGCCATAAATCTGATTGATTGACGATTTCTCACCTTTGGCATCAATAATAATAACCGGACGGCCCTTAAGGACATCCTGATAAATAAGCGGCAGGAAAGCACTTGATGTTTTGCCGGTGCCTATCATGCCCAGCACTTGTAAATGCTGGGTTCGCTGAATATCCGGTATACTGATCGCTTCCTTGTTTTGTTTCTCCGCGTTAAGACCCAAAAATGTTCTGTCACGATTTTTACCGTCTTTATAAAAATTATCCAACGCTTTTTGAAGATCAAAGGGTATAAAGGGAAACGATAAACTCTTTTGCTTGTCATCAATGTTAATCCCGCTTCGCAGTAGTTTAATTTTATTCATGTACTTTTCGACATGATGACCAACCCAATAATAAATAAATATCAATACAACAATCCCCGATATTAAAAGAAAAATAAAAAACTGGTCATGCAGCTTCTCTTGAATGGCATCCCGATATTTATAATAAAAGGCCGCAATGATGATGGCTATAGGAAGGCCTTCATTCGCCAATGCGTTACTGTTACTGTTATTATTATTGTTTTGATTAGGTTCCATTTAAACTCCAATGGCCTGGTTTGATAACAATATATTTGTAATACCCCTCGATATAATCTCCGTTCTGGTCAACATGAGGACTAACCCATATACGGCTGGTCTTAGCCTCCACCCAAGCTTCCTGTTGGGGTTGGGGTTGATGTTGAGGTTGCGGTGGCTTGTTCTCTCTATTTTCAGAACAAGTGTCCGCTGGAAGAGTAATAAGCGGTCTATCAAAATCCGGTTCTTGAAAGCAAGCACAGCCTCCACAGATTAAAACCACTGCCACTAACGATAAGAATTTTAAAGGCATAATTTAACCTCCTTGTATATCTGCCGCTTGATTAAAATACACGACCATTTCATTACCGGCTAAGACAATGGCATAGCCTTTCGAGTTTTCTATATCAGTTTGGGTGGCCTGGGCCTGTTTTTGGAAGGTATTGGCAACCCCATTAAGAAGAGCATTACGTGAATTTGCTTCCACCTGGTCTATGCCGGTCACTAAATTGGTTTGGCTTTGCTGAAAACCCAACGCAATACCGCTTAAAAGATTCATGGCCATGGCAAGGATGGTCTTTTTCGTACCGTCATCTATGACAGTCCCCGTAAGTCCGCCGGAGCCATCTTGACTTAAGCCCAAGGCATTGATCTTGATGTCTTTCCCATCTTGAAAAACAATATCGTGAAAACTAACCGTTACCCTGTCCCTTTGTTTACCAGCTGTAGCCGTGCCATAAATACGTGTACCAAAAGGTAAAAGTAATTTCCCGTCAAAATAAAAATCTTCCCAGACTTGGACAATGACCGGTGCTTCAAAATTATTGGTAACGATATTATGGATTAACAGGCATTTAACCATACTCCCCAGAGGTACAACCCAATTGCTTTGGTAATTATTGGTGTTATCAAAAACAATCATTTTTGTGTTTAAGGGGACGGAACGTACGGACGAAGGCTTCGGATAAGCCTCCTGTATAAAAGAAGGCAGCGGTCGATTCGACGGCGTATGTAAAACCTCATTGTAATTAAATTTGAAGGCATTGCCTTCATGACTTAAAGAAGTCGGAGTATTTATTATATTAGCCTGGGAAGTGACCGCGGCTGCGGTCAAGTCCCTTGCTTTGATGATTGTTTGTTTGGATTTCGTTTTAACCATAGGTTTCTTATTTTTTGAAATAAAAAATGAAAAAAATACGAATAAAAGGATAAGTCCATAGGTTAAGATCGTTGGCTGACGTTTTCCTGAATTATCCGATTTAAGAAACAGATTGTTTGCAGACATACTCTTGATCTCCCACCCCCAGGCTCA
>CAYNGE010000002.1:0-27850 GCA_964396865.1 uncultured Planctomycetales bacterium | reverse complement strand
AGATTTTGTAAATTATTCGGATACTCAGGACCAAATGACCGGCGGATATGATGGACAACAAACTCGCACTCCTATTTTTGGAAGCGGCGACTATTGGCATGATGTTGCAACAATTTTATTTTCTCCGGCCCAAACAAGTACCAATCAGACCAAGAACATAGTATCTGGAACAGCTATAAATGTTTCAAATCCCCCAGACGGCGGCTATTCTCCTTCAGTGCTGACAAGTTTTGGCGCGAATTTTGGAGGAGCGCCGCTTTTAAATGATTTTGTGAAAAACGGATCATGGAACTCAGTCGGAGATTTTGTAAATTATTCGGATACTCAGGACCAAATGACCGGCTTTACAGCCGATTGGGCCGTTTCCGCCGATAATCAGTGGAAGCAGATGAATCAGGGCAATAAGACGACCTGGGGCCCCGCGCAATTTACTACCGGCGGGCTGATCACACCTGGAGAGCCTCTCACCCAGAAGGTTTCCAAAGGCGAATTATTTGACCAGTATATCATGTCTATGATCGAATCGCGCTCGATGGGTGCGCCGGGCATCAACATAAATTACATTAGCGGTCAATTACAAGAAGCCCAGGCCAACAGCTTTATTAATTTGACCGGGGTGGTGGCGTATTCATTGGCACAGCCGAGTTCTTACACTCTTCGCAAAGACCCAGCAACAGGCCTATCAACAGTTACGGATATAAATGGAGTAACACATACATATTCGCCAGACATTGCTGGGTATACTACTCAGAATGGCGACGGCAAGACGTCACGCCTTACATTGGATGGGGCAAGACAGTTCTTACTGCGCTTGGGATTGCCGGATTTCCAGCTGTTAACCAAACCAGGGCATGAAGTGGCCATCGGTCAAGTGGGCCGGGACCGTAGTTTTCATGGAATTACTTTGAGCGGTGACCAAGTCAATACTAGCGTCATGAGCTCCCCGATAATCGACTCACGGAAATTTTTAGATGCACATCCGGCAGTCTCAGTATCTCGGATTACAGGCCTTAACAAGGACGGGACGCCTGGCGGTGGGGGTCCTGCATATACCACGCAAGCAGCGGCTCTTCTTTATTCACCGCCACCATGGCCCGGCTTTGATATTAGCTCAGAGGGGGCGGTTCCCTTTACGGTGCGGCAGTCAGGCCAGTCAGACAGTCTTCTGCCAACCCCACCGGAGGATCTAAACTATTATACTTCCGTAATAAATGATATTAAAACCAGTGGCGCAGGGGATACAAAGCAGCCAACGGCTGGTGAAACGGAATTAACGCCTATTTGGGGAACAGGAATGTCAGGCGTGCTCGTTCCAGTGAGCGCCAAGGCATCGTTAGGCCCCAATCCCAGTGTTGAGGCCTTTCAAAACTATGTGCTAAATGGCGGGGAAGCGTGGAATTTTTATTCTCCAACAGGAAAAATTGAAAATATTCAAGTCGGTGATTTGATACTGGGCTTTAGTCCGAACAGAACGACGGTCAATTACCAGAACCAAACGACCCTTCCGATTAATACCGGCAATGCCCAGGGTCCAAAGCAAACTGTAAATCTTCCTTCTACTACTAAGGCCACAATCTCAAGTTGGCTTGGAATTGGTTATAATCCATCCGCTCAAGCGGCATCTCCCGGGGTCGACGCATCCTTTGTAGGCGCATCTGATTTAATACCGTTTAAAGGTTTTTCTAGCGTCAATGGCACGGCTGTGACGGCTATTAAAGATCCGGCGCAGCGTCAGGCATTAGCTAAATCTGTTGGAAAAAATGTCTCTGGGCAGTTTGATCAACCCACACAACCGGTGACACTCACCGATGTTGTCGCGCTTCCTGATGCCGACGGACATATGACCTGGGCGCTTGTCGGCAGAGGCAATGCGTTAGCTTATTTGTCCGGCGCAGGCGGCGGTGGCGTTGGCACAGGCACGGCGTTAGTTCTTCCGTCCAGTGCGTCTGGTGAAGGAGAAGGCGGCGTTAAGCCGGCCGCTTATTCTAATGCAAGTTACGAGCTCAATACCACTGGGCCAGGAAGCCCGATCCTCTTTCTTTCCACCCCAAAAATCGGCCAACAGCTTGAATATGTTTTGCCGTATATGGATGTTATGTCCGCATTGGCCCAAGGCCCTGTTTCCGTTTATAAAGGACCGGTCCTGGATAATAATTTCACTAATGGCGCCAAGGCTTATTTTGGAGACACGATTGCCGCCGGGCCTTTAAAGGGCGCGCAAGGGCTTCATTTATTCGGCAAGACAAATACCTTTTTTGGCGCTGGGTTACAATTCGGCCCTAATGGCATGGTCAGTCCGTTGAGCGCCGATGGTAGGCCGGCTACTTATTGGAATGCCACTAAGTTAACTGAGAACTATATCGGTGGTACAGCCACATTAACCGCTAATGGTAGACCGGAAGAATCTTCGGGCAGAATAGTTGGTTGGACCATAGCAGGAACAAATCCAACGACGGGCTGGCATTTAGATGAAAACTTAACTCCCATAAGTCAGAGCGTGTTGGCTGGCAGTGATAGGAAGAATGCAAATGGGAACGTCCCTCCTCCGGTACAGGCCCAAACACAAAATTATGTAAACGTCATATCCTCTCAAGATGGACATATTATATTTGGCGCAATAAATGGCAGCGTCGATCAGGGTTCTGCGGGTAAGGTTGTTGATACGTGGATGACCCCAGCCTCTTATAAAGCATTGTTCCCTCTTACAGGGGGCAGTTATAAACCTTTGGAATCTTCGCAACAGGGAACAACGTCGTCTAATGGATCCGAGAATTCGTCAGGGGCAATGCCTACACGCTCAGTACAAAATGTGGCGTATGGTATTTATGATTTTGGCGTGGGCCCCAATCAGCAAATCGCAACAGTAACGGTTAATCCCCAGACCGGTCTTGGCGTCACTTTCGATCCTTTATATAAATATGCGAATTTTGTACCTATTGGCAACCTGCCGAATGGTCTTATTTCAGCGGTCCAAGGCCAGTATGATAAAAATGGACATTTTATTCATCAAATTGTAACTGCCGGAAGAATAGATCAGGGCCCCATAAAGAGTGGCGAGTTATTTAGCGTCGGCGCAAACGGGGTTGTTATAAATAACGGTCAAAACCATAATATTATGACCCAGTATCAGGACGTGGATGAAGCAATTAATTTTTATCAGTTGGATGGTTCCGGCAACCAGGTATCAGAGCGCAGGGGTATTTTAAATAACGTAAATTTTGCTGTTGATCAAGCGGCGGGCGGGGGACCGAACTACTTAAACGGTAAGTTTTCAGTTGGGGCGCTTAATATTGGAGAAGCACAGAACGTTCACATTGCTTCAGGCGTAAATAATGCTACTCCCTATATAAATATTACAGGGAGCAATGTCCCTCTTATTTTAGCGGTGTCTAATGCCCCCACCAAACCACAAAATCTTAACACAGGTTCAAAGCCGTCGCAGACCGCTCCTAATGCAAATGCCAATCTCCCCGTTCCTAAAATTAATATGACTGTAGGATTAAACAATGGGACTTTGGTGACAAGTGATAAGCAGACAGCCAATGTTGAATTTACCGATTTCACTTCACCTAATGCCACCTTATCCGGAGATTTTAAAAATGTGGTGATGACTAACAATCCAGAGCTTCTTCCGCGGGTTGCCTTCGGGGTGCAGGTAGGAGACGGTTCCAAAGTTAATGGCGTATACCAGGCAAGCGGAGCAAAAATTAAGTTTGATCAAGACGGCGTGTTATATAAAAATTGGCGGGAAATGGCCGTTAATAATAATGGAATGGCGTCCCTATTGAACATGACTGATGCCACAGGTCAAAAAGTCCAACAGCTTTTAAAACTTTCTTATTTGGAGTATGGGGATGATGGGCGTATCGTCGAAAATGGAATTGGACTTGCCGAAGATAGAACAGTAGTAGATTCTAATGGCAAGAAAGGGAATCTCACAGGCTTTTCTACTGAAGGTGGGAACTTAATGCTTAAGGCTGACTCCGGCAATTTAACCTTGGGGGAAGGGATAGTAGAGATGGCCCACAGGGTTGATCAAGCTGTAGATAGGGCTTATCCAGACCAAACATTGTCTGGCGATGTAGATGCGTATGGGGTAACGCTTAAAAAGGGAACAACAATTAATGATGATCTGCGAAAAAAAATATTATATCCTGCCGCAGAAAAGAAATTCAGTGATGAAATAAAGGCGTCCCAATCTCCATCCTCAGGGAATGCTCCGTCTGGGGCTGAGGCTTCGGCTACTACCATTCCAGAAACTCACAATACTCTTGAAGTGCTTCAGGATAATGGCAATTTTTATGGTCACGGACAATCGCAATATTCCGTAAGTTTTAACAGCTCAGGCAGCGGCACAGCGACACAGTATTACGGGGATACCCATCTTTTTAGTAAGAATGATCTAAATGACCTGAAGCTATTTAATATGGTAACGCCAGAGGGGGCAGATAACACTTCGACAACGGTAGCCGGAGGCACTTTGAATGGGAAGAGTTTTTATTTCGATAAGAATCAGAATTTGATGAAAACCGCAGATTCAGGGTACATTCGCTGGGAAGGTTCCAAATTTCAAGTCGTACAGACCATGCCTTTAGCCGCGCTGGGCTTACCTAAAACGTCAGTTCAAGGACTTATTACACAAGAAGATTTTGAAAAGATGCAAGCGCCGGGGTCACCAGATCAGCTTAAAGATTCTTCAACTAAAAGTCCAATGACCTGGGATGCGTTTAAGAAATTAGTTGAGGCTCATAAAGGCACAGGGACAAGGATAAGCGATACAGCTGTTGTTTTGGGATCGGCTTTGACCGATGCCGAATTTGAGAAATCTTTTGCAGGAGGCCAATCCGATTTATCGAAAATGGTAAAGCAGGCAGGGTTTATGCTGGACGCTCCAGTTACAATACAAAATGCGGACGGAGATATGGTACCCATTGGCAATACGGGCGACATGGGGAAGGCCCTTAAGGAAGATGAAGTAAAGTTTAAGGGTATTATAGAAGGTATCAGAGCAAAGACGGGAGAATATGCGCAGGTGAGTTATAATTTGCAAAGGCTGGACATAGGGGGATCCGAGGGGGGGATAGTAGGGGACAAAAAAGGTATTGCTTTTTATACTGAAGATCAGGCCTCTCAAGAGGGGGAACCATTTTGTAATGTAAAAATTGAGGATTCTCTGGGAGGGAGCGGATTATTTAATTCACAAACTGGATACGATGTTCAGAAAGGACAGCTTCTTTTACATGTTACTGTACCGGATTCTTCAACAACTCCTTTAGCCGTGTTTAAAACACAGATCGCTCAACCGGAGATAACAATTCCGCCGGCAACAAAGCCCGGAACAGCCGGTTCAAATAATTTCGGCACCGGTTCTGGAGCCGCTCTCGATAACAATAATCCAAGCGGCAATAATCTCCCGGAAGCCGAAAGGCCTAAGTTAAAAATGTTTTTATCTGGCGGGCAACGATTGGTTAATACGGGAAACATAAATTATATACTGAATTTGACAAGCACAGGCGGCGGGGCAGGATTTCAGGATTATGCCAATGCGGACGTAGAAAACGATACGGGCAACAGGCCTCTGGGACTAAATTTATTTAATATGAACGATCAAAAACAGGTCACGGTGGCTAATGGGACATTGTATGGGGAGAGCTTCGGATTTGATAAGTATCAAGGATTGCTTCCATCAGAAACCACTCCCAATTTCCTTGAATGGAAGGCGACCAATCCAGAAAATCATTTTAAAACAGTTGTTGAGGGAAATCTGGCAAGTTTGCATATGCCGGAATATTTCAAAGCGAACAGTTTAGGGAAGAATGAATGGGAGATCAGACGGTCCTTAGGCGGAGATGGCAGTAACATGCTTAATGGGACGACATTGTATGATTTTCTTGATCAGAATCATGCTATAAACCCTGACGGGACAGTTACATTAACCAGATCATTGCAAGCGCAGATCAAAAACTTCTTTAATGGACATGGTGATCAATATAATGCATTAATGGAGAGATTAGGGTCATTTGTTGTTGCGGGGGGGATAGATCCTAATTTTAAATATAAAAATGAAAAAGATGAAATGGTTTCTCCTGCGCCCGGCATTACGCAGGTCTCTGATGGCATGGAACAGCAATATGAAGCATATATGAAAAATATGTTCCCTAGTGAGGGAGGGAAGGCCCAGGTACAGTTAACTTTGAATTCTCTTGCTGTTGGTTCATATGGAGATGGGCATGGAGGAGTGGGAATAGTAGGAGGCAATGAAGGGATCACGTTTGTCAATAATAACATAAAGACTTCATTAGGGACTTCAAACACTTTTGATCAAGCTGAGGTTGCAGGCGGGCAATTGCATTTGAATGTTATTAATAATAATTCTCTTTTTCCGGCTCTTAAGGGAATTCTGCCGGAGTCTGACCCGTTGAATGTTCCGCCTCAACAAAAGGGAGAGGGCCCAACAACAGAGAGAGAAATAAATATATATAAACCAAATAATGCGGTTCCATATGTATTTCAGAATGGAGATGCCGGGTTGATTTTTAATTTCAACAGTTTGGCCACCGGAAGCGTATCGCAAGATTTCAGCAATACAAAGGTATCCAATCAAACACAGCAGGGTGTGGGTTTATTTGACATGATGGGAAAAGGCGAAGAGGCGGTGGCTGAAGGGGTTTTACAGGGGATCAAATCCGATGGAGGCGAAACATCCTACCATTTTGATTCAAACCAGCATTTATGGCTGCCCCCGGACGCAAAAGATACGGATAGGCTTGGGTATATGGATTGGAGAAGTACAGGCTCAAAGGGATTTAATTCATCGATTCGGATGAGATCAGCGGATGTGGCTCTGCCGGTAGAGGAAGTAACCGATAAAAATGGGAAAAAGACACTTGTTTTAAAAGTCAACATAACAAATCTAGATGGTAAATTACTTAAGGCAGGAGGCATTGTATTTAGGCAAGGAGCGGAAGCTACTAAAAAAATGCAAGACGCTTGGAATGCGTATAAAGAGCAGATAAAGTCAAATGGATGGAATGGGGACAAAGACGTTATCCTTAGTTTTAACCTAACACGTCTGGCAGTAGATTCCTTAAAAAATATAGTCGGGGGAAGGCAGGGGGTTAGCTTTGCAGGCACAGAGGTCAGAGATTCAACGGGGTGCCGGGGCGAAAGAAAAGCATATGATGTTATGGGGGGGCAATTGTTGCTGAAGGTCGATAGCAATTCTTTGGGTATGTTTCAGGAGCCCTCCCAAACCGCAGAACAACGGATTGACGAAGAGGTGAAACAAAATAATCCTGAAATGGCTCCCGAGAAACAACAGGAGAAGACGGAAGAAGGGCTAAGTCAACTAAGCGCTAAACGCAGTGAGTCTCCAAAACCCCAATTGTGGACAACCGCAGAGGGGTTACAGAAAGGCCTAGAAAAGGCAATATCGGAAGCACAGAAATTGGGAAAGGCAATTTCGGGACGGGAATTAAGCCAGGAGGGATTATTAAGTCAGCCGACCTTGAGTCTCGGGCGATTAACTTCTTCTCGATCGCTTGATGAATACATGGGAACTGCTCCGGCGCCCGGTGAGAATTTAGGAAACTCCTTGTTAGGGAATTCCCTATTTGGAGAGAATTCGGGGAGCCCCTTATCTTATGAAAATAAACTGGAAGTAAAGGTTGACGCGGATAGAAAGCTTTTGGTTGGGCAAGGAAGCGCCCAATACTGGATTAATTTTGATACTTCAGCTACGAATGGCACAGGATCTCAATTTTTGGGCAGCACACACTTGATTTTACCTTCAGAGTGGGGAGTAACCGCATATGATGTGGTTAAGAATAATGCCGATCAAACACCGGTAGCCCATGTTAGTTGGCAGGGCTCGGCAAGAGACTTTTATTTTGATAATAATGGGAATTTAGCATATAACCAAAATCCGGCATACGGCCTTCAAAGAGAGAATGAAGTGCTTTTGGACGAATTAAGCCGGACCCCGGGCGGTTTTGAACATGTAAACATTATAGAACTTATCCGAGGTAATCTGCCTGTAAAGAGCAAAGTAATAGTGCGTCCAGTGGCAGGGAGCACAGATTTTGTAGTTAATGGAAACCAAAAAACAGAAGATGGAAAAGAATATTTAGATGGCCAAATAATTCCAAGAGATAAGATGGAATATGTTTTTACAAGGTCAATGGGATTGGGAGAGGATACATATTTAAAGGGCAGTCCTATTTCACAAAAGGGCCTGGATGGTTTAACACAAAAGATTAACCAAGAAATCCAAAAAACCGGAGGAATTGCCCAGTATAGTTATTATTTGAACCGTTTGACTGTAGATCCAATGGGAAAAATAGCAGGAGGGAAGTCGGGGATAGATTTTGTGAGAGGGCAGGACAACCAAACTGTTTTTACAGACTCTTTTGGCGGAACAGGCCTCATGAATGCGAATGACTATACAGTTGAAAATGGCGCGGCAACGGTGAATGTGAAGTCAAACGGTTTGGCGGCGGGGCTAGGATTTCGCGAAGTTCCGCCAAGTTCGGGCGGGCAAGCGAGCGATTCAAGGACCGATCATGATTTGACGATAAATTTTGAACCTACGGGGTATTTGAGCAGCACGGGGCAGGCGCAGTATAAGATCGATGGAGGCCCGGAGATTAAACAGTTTTATGGGAATACGCACCTAACAAATACTACGGATTTTATTTTAGGTTTAATAAAGACGACAAATCCTCAGATTGGCCAAACAGGCATCTTTACTGTCGCCCCGGGAGAAAGCTTCTTTGATCCATCGCAGAGATTCATCCAATCTTCCAAACAACTTAAAGAGTTTGCCTTAGCCAGGCTTAATAATAGCCTGAAGAGTAATTATCAACTGCAAAATATTGTGCAAGTTGAGATGAATAATGATGGATTATTAGAGGTCAAGGTTAAGCCATCAGGTTTGGTACTGCCGTTTTTTGGCAAACTTTTTGAAAAAGGATATGTTGTAGATCTAAGCAATGGAGGGCAGGTCCTTCCAGAGGGAGGTCTTCCTCAAGCAGATAATTTGATTCAGATCCGGTCTAGACAGCGGGTGAATAGGGATACCCGTTTATCGAATGGAGCCAGTGTAATAGATTTCATTAGTAAATCTACCGGCATTCCCGAGGATCGAATCGGCGTCGCCTCCATTAAAACGCCGCAGGATCGAATATTGGTTAGCATAAGTAATATTGAAGGTGAACTATCCCACTATTTAGAACTTGATCCTGATACCCTTCAAATAACCAAGCTCGATTATAAGGCAGGTGACCAAAATAATTTTTATAATAATCCGGCTTATGGTCCATCTATAAGAATTTCAGGGTTGAGAGGAGAAATTAGAGATGGGATCAGCGCTTCAAAATATTACTTTCAATCTACCGATCCTGATACTTTGCAGACAAAAGTTCGATCTTTTGACAAATCTGGGGACATGGAAGAAGTTGGAGAGAGTAATTTAATTAAAGGGACGGACAGCGTTCCTACTTTATACAGAATAGCCGGATTTTCCCAATATCTGGATTCCGATGGCAATAAGGTGATTTTAAAAGTATATAATTTAGGGGATCAATTCTCAAGAGATTATGAAAGATTAGTTATAAACCCGGACACGGAACAACCTATAGAATCGGGAGTTCGTTTAAAAGAAGAGACCCATGATTGGTTCCCGAAATTATTTGGTTCAGAATACAATGACGTTATAGCCGACCCCCAGCATATGAGGATTCAAAGAACAGGAACATGGGAAAATATTAAAGGATCGATCTTTGGCGGTTGGGGCGCTGAAGATGGAGAAATGACAAATTTACAATGGGGAATGATGAATAAGCTCGGCATGAGAATGCAAGTGGCTGAGGCATTAGATATAAGCAATCCATCGCTCTTTGGAGTTGCCTCTACTCTTGCGATGCTAACTCCTGCCGGATGGTTTGGCAAGGGGGCCCAGGGAGCAAAATTGGCGGCGGCCCTGGAGGAGTTAAAGTTGGCCCAACAAGGCGCGGATGCTGCAGAAATAGCAATCGCCGCAGAAAAAGTCGCAGCGATTGCAAAAACTTTAAGAGGCGCGGAAGCCTTAAAAATAGTAAATGCGGCTAATGATATTTCTAAAGGCGAGGCAGCGGCTAATATTGCAAAGGTGTCGGCGGCAATCGATGCTTTCAAAGCGGCAAATCAGGCGGCAACATTGAATCCTTTTATAAAATCAGCCATGACCTGGGGAGCATTTAATGGTGGAACGACATTCATTCGAGGGGGCGATTGGCAGGACATCTTGGTATCCACCAAGGAAGGCGCTCAGCAGGGCGTTGCTGTGACTGCTGGTTTAGCAACGGCAGGTTGGGCAGTAAAGGGCGCAACTCAAGGAGCGAAGGCACTTTTAGAAACAGCTAAAGCAAGTGAAACGCCTTTTATAAGTTCAACGGCCCGGACTATCCAGTCCGTCCTTAAGTCGTCCGGTGTATTTATCTCACATCCTTATTTAGCAACGGGTCTGGTAGGAGGAAGCGTTAATCTTATTCGCGGTTATTCAGAATATATGGCGAATGGGCATACCGACGGCTTCTTGTCTTATTTAGGACACTGGCAGGCATGGACCAATTTTGGCGTTGGAGGGATGCAGGGCTATCTTCTAGGGAAAGCGCGTATGGGAGAGTTTGGGGGCGCATTGGCAAAAAATCCTTTGTTGAATTCTAACGGGCTTAGTTATGCCGCCATTGCCGTTACTGGCGGATTGATCGAACGCAACACATGGAATGCGGGCCAGACGCATCCCGGCAACATGTTAACAAACATGTTAACAGATTCAGTCATTGGTTATGTCGGGGGAACCTTGATTTCGAGTGCGCCTAAATGGGCTAGGGCATCACTGCTCGGCGAGGAAGTCGGCGAGGAAGCTGCAGTTGCGAAACCTTCAACCTCAACACTTTCTGTTAGAGAGTGGGCTCTTAAAAAATTAGGTTTTTCTGAAAAAATATTGAGCAAAGAATGGATTCTTGAAAAAACAAATCTTCCTGAAGACGCAATGACTCCTTTTGGCCCGGTTGCGGGAGGATCACCGCTAACATTAGCAGGGATGAGTAAGGGAGAATTTCTGGAGCGTTCTCTAATAAAGATGGCATCAGGAGCAACTGTTGGCGGCGGCGCCGGGTATCTTCTTTCATGGGCAGATCCCAACATGAAAGATAAAAGTTGGCGTGACTCTGATCGATTGAAATATATTGGATACGGGATAGGCGCAGGCCTCTTTATGAGTACTTTGGGGATTGCACGGCCCTATTTGCACTCTTGGGCAAGGACGGGAAATTTCTTTGGCGCAGGAATGGCGCCATATTCTGTGGATGCAGGTATGGCGCGTCTGGGATTGATCCATTACGCAGAAGATCCGAATATGATTTACCGTTTGGCGGCAAGCTCCGCTGCGGACTTCGCCGCTTTCATGCCGGCATGGAAAATGGGCGAAGTCGGAGCGCGGGGAATTCTTTATGGATTTAATTTCAAGGAAGCGTACAAGGATGCTTTCATAACCACTGATCCAAGGACCCAGGAAGAAATCAATGGTATTGATCATATGAACAACGAAGTTGCCGGAGGCCTTGAAATGGGACTTAGGCTTGGCCCGCTTTTGCCCATATTCCAATTGCCTTTATCCGCATTAGAAGGAGGCGGCGCAACATCGGGGGAACGTTGGTTGTTTAAAAAAGCAGCCGGTTTTAACGGCACAGCTTCAACTATCGCTAAATTGATAGCGATCAATGTGGCCACAGAATATTATCTGAAATCCATGAAGGGATATACCAATGCTTTATATGCGCAAGCAGAGCAAAAGGCAGAGAAAGAGGGCATAAGAGGACCGGATAAAGCCAAATGGGTAGATGATTACGTTAAAGCTAATATTAAGAATGCTGCCTCGAACGCATCTTTTATTAGCTTGTTCTTTTTCCCCGCGCAAACAACCGGCAGAATTAATCTTACATCGGATGACGTTGAAATAGCACGGGGACGGGATATTAAAGGCCTGGATGTTCTTAAAGCCAGAACAGGTGAATTTGTGGGGCATTTAACGCCGGAACAACAAAAGGCGGTGGAGGATGCTCAGGCCGCACGGCTTAAAATTCAACTGGCTAGGATGCAAAGGGCAATGGACAATGTTACGAATAGCCCCAACCTTCAATCATTGAATAAAGCGAAGAATCTTTCCGATAATATTAATTCATTGGAAACACAACTGGCGCAGAAAAAGGCCCAAGCGTCCAGTTTGCAGGCCATGCTGGATTCTAACGGCCAGACGGATCCCGACGTGAGCCGTATATTGAATCAACGGATCATGCAAATCCATGGGGAGATGGATGATCTCTATAAGCAGATAGATATAGCCAAAGGCAGATTTAATGATTTTGTTAGAGGAGCTAAAGGCGTAGATTTAAATTCGCCGGAAGCCCAAAAAGCATTTCAAAATTTACGTAAAATTGCGGCCATTGCAGTCAGCGCATTTACTGAGAACGCAAATATGGGCACTCTTGTGCAAGCAAAAAGCGCACTGGAGACTTTACAGTCGTACGAAAGAGTAAAACAAGGGATTGATAAATATCTTGACGAAAATTTTATTGGACCGCGACAACCAAAAACAAATACGCCAAAACAATATGAATGGTATCAAATTGGTTTAGGGAAATTTGCGGATGCGGTATTGAGCCATATTGAAGGCGACAGAATGTCATTTTTGAATGATATACAAAAAGGCTTGATCAAGGGGGAGGCTTTAGAGATCAAGCGGGATATGGCCCCTGATAATAAAACCATTGCAGAGGAAATAACTAAGAACGAGAAGTACTTAAAGGATCATCGTTACAAGAAAGAGGATGTTAGAAAAGGCATTGAGGCTATCGAAGATCTTTTGAAGGAAAAAAATATTTCGCAAGGAGACCGGCAACAGTTAAGAGAAGAACTGGAGCAGTTATATAAATCTGTAAGCCTGGGTAATAAAATTTCCAAAGAAGAATACGCGGGCATGATCAATGAAAATGCCAAGAAGTTGAACGAAGCAATTATAAAAGATTTGAACAACAAGATCTCTGCTTTAAAGGATGGGTCAACGGAAAAAGCAAAAGCTTATAGCCGGCTTGCCCAAAGGTATATCGATTTGAATGATTTTGGCCAAGCCGCAAAATATTTTGATGATGCGGCCGACCATATGGCAAAACAGGGAATATCTATTTTAGGTAAACGGTTAGCCCCTAAAAGCAGGGCAGAAGCAGAAGCGCAGTATCGGTTAGAGGCGATCATGCTCCGACACAGCGCTAGTATTAAAGCTGATGGCGAAGAATATCAGAGCAAGGCAATAAGAATTGATGAGTTAAGTAAATTTATTAAAGAAACTCAAAAAGAGATCGATAAAAATAGAAAGACGTCAACAGAGGAACAATTAAATTTCTTGCGTTATAAGCGTGATCTTGCTCTGCAGGAGCGGCAAAATTTAAAAGATCAAATTGCGCAACATCCGGGAGAAATAGCACGTGGCATTGAGCAGCTAGACTCTCAACGCAAAGCTTTACAACAGGACATTGACAATACACGGGATGAATTGGGCAGAACAACAGACCCAAATAAGCAAAAAAGACTCGGGGCCCGGTTACAAGATTTAACAATGAAACACGACGATGTTTTAAAGGAAATAGAAGCCAAGCAGGATGAATTAGCCCAAAAATTACAAGATAGAGTGACGGTGTCGCAAGACGCTATAAAGGATGCTATAAAGGATCTTCCGCAAAAAAGTTCAGCAAGGATGAATGCGTGGGGGGCCATTGGGAGCATGTATCTTGATTTATCGGAAGGACTCGCCCCCGGCATAAAGAATTCAGGATTTGAGCATTTGGGAGCTAAACAAAGAGGGATGTTTTTGGATAGAGCGATTGGTATCCAGAAAATTTTGGAACAAAATGCTTCCAGCGATGAGGATTTTGAGACGGTTCAGTGGTTGAAATTACGAAGTCAGTTAAGAAAGCTGGTTATATTTGATAATGCTAAGCCGCTATCTGATAAGGCTAAGATGGAAAGAGTGAGAGATTTTTGGACGGGAGCTTTAAAGGGAACTAGTAAAGGCAGTCTAAACCAGGCTCGCGTGTTGCTACTCCTCGGCCGGTCTGAAGCGAATTTGAGCAATTCCGTGAAGGCGATGGAACATTTTGAGAAGGCTTTTGATATTTACCAAGAAAGGTTTAAACAGGCGGTAATTAAGAATAACGGTAAGATAGATACGGATATCTACAAGGAGCTTGCCGGGGTTATTGGCGATTTGGCGCATGTCATTAATGGGGATCTTGCCAAGGCCCGGACAGAACTTGAAGGAAACATAGACTTGCTAAAAAGATTAAAAACAAGCCAAAAGCAATTTAAAGCAGATGTCAAGGATCCGGCAAAAGTTGCAGAATCTGATAAATTAAAAACAGATATTGAGGACACGGGTAGACAGATTGCTGAAAATGAAATGAATATCCAAGAACTTAAAAAACTGACAGTTGATTTAGCCAGAGCAGGGCCAAAACAGCTTGCAAAACTGCTTTCTATTGAAACTCCCGCCTTTAACCCCGATGAATTTATTAAACGTCTTGCAAAACCTCCGGCCCCTGAAGTTGATAAAAATGCCTCCTACGCGGATATAGCCCGTGCGATGAGGGCGAACATTTTCATTGATCCTTCTTTGGGAAGGCGCGTGGTGGTAGACACGGCCAACAATAAAATGGCCAGAGGCCATATTGAGAACATCGATGAATTCAGCGTTTATCACGACCAGGTCGAATACATCATTTCCCGTCGGTTAGTGGATCGTTATAACAAAGATTTGGCGGCTACTTTAGGAAAACCTTTAGAAGAATTAAAGAAAGAAGATGGAAAAGTTGACGCCAGCGATCAGGCAAGTATGGATAAGTTCTTTAATAGCAAGGTAGATCCAAATCTTTTGATTTGGGATGTAACTACAGGAATAAGTAGTAATGGGATTCGGGATACAGTTGGGGAGAAGAAAACTGCGGGGATGACGTATCGTGAATATGCCCATGAATTAGCGAAAGATATGGAACTTTCAGCAAGGCAACGTGATTATATGCAGAGGGGAGAAGAAGAGGGGGCCGCAAGAGTTCGCGCTGAGGCCGACATGGCTGCCATTGGCACAGCGTTGCCATTGCCGTCCTATATAGGAGCTGAAACTGGTACGGAACTATTAAAAGAGGGAGTTGAAAAGAATTTATATGAAAGAAATCCGATAGAATTGTGGCGTGATGGCGCCTACTCTGAATTAAGAGAAGCCCTGGAGCTCACGGATGCCCCTAAAGATAACGGAAGGAACGTGCGGTTCAGATCGCTCAATGATCAATTCAGCAGACTCCCGGAAGAGGCTAGATCATATCGAACAAAACCATTTGATCGGACCCAAACAGGAGCACAAGGCATAACAGAAAGCGAGCGCATTGAACTTTCGAAGATCAGCCCTGAAGCATGGGATACCCCCCTTGATAAAGATAGCCGAGGCATGATCGAAGATGCGGTGAAGCGAATGATTATTGACAGGGAAAATAAGGCAAAACCTGTTGGAGAACGTATTGACAGGACCGATATCAAGGCGGTGGGGAAGTATTTTGAGGGACGCGATGATATTGTCAAAAAGGAAACAGATCAATTTATTGCGGATATTAAAGCACTGCGGTCAGTCCAAGCAACGCATATCGGAGCAGTTAACTCGACATTAAATGGAGAAGTGAAAAGAATTCTGCATGATATGATCAAAAAAGATGGTTGGTTTTTTGAAAACCCCATCAATATGCTAAAAACAATTTCAAGTTTACAGAAAGTTGCCGATATATTAATGAAAAAAGGGAACGAGGGAAGTGAGGAGGCAACCAGAAAACTCTTGACAGTGGTAAAGACTATGGGCGGCGGTAAAACGGTTATGGCCAGAGAGATATTGCTGGCTTTAAAAAGGCAAGGCACAAAGGCCGCCTTTGTCACAGCTAACGTTGATTTGGCTAAAGACATGGTGGATAAATTAAATGGAGAATATGTCCGTCCGCCGACATTGTCAAACGGGAATATTGATTTCGATAAAGTTATGCCGGCTCATGTGGTGTTGACGATAGATGAGGTCAAACAGATAGCCCTGCATGTTAATGAGGGGGAGATAAATCCTCTAAAAGATTATGTGGCGAATATGGATGAGATACATGAGATGGTGGTTTCGTCTGATTTGATCCAAGGGACCAGGTCTGATATTGGACAAATTTTTGTTAGAAATGCATCGGCTAGAGAAAGAAAGTTTTTGGCCACACAAAAATACGTTGGCGCACAACTTGTTAAGGCGGCTTATGAGTTAGTCAAAGAAGCGGGTAATGGCAACTTTTTGGATGGCCTGGATAAAGTTATCCCGAACAGGGTTGGGGGAAATCGGGAGCTGTATCAATTTGAAGATAAGGAGATCACATTAAGCGATGGGCGCAAAGTCCGCCCGAAAGAGGAGTTGTCCCGCAGATTTAATGTGGCCATAGGCGGACAGCAAGACGTATTTACACAAGCGCAATTAAAAGAGCTTTTGGATGAAACAGCTTGGGCCCTTCATGCCTACACAGACGTAGGAAAGAAATTCAAAGTCGGTATTGATGAATTGGGGGACATCGAAGTCACTCCTAAAAATAATTACAATTTAGGCGAGCCAAATTATGGACAGATTTATGGAAGCCGTTCGGGCTTTAATGCGCGCGGCAGGGCGATTTTGGGTTTATTAGAGTACTTGGGGCCTAAGGATACTTTAGGTCACGAGGTTACTTTATCATCGTATGCCAAGCAGGTCATCCGCGGGGAAGGGGCTCGCGCAACAGCCGCTGAGGCGATCGGATTATTTAAAAATGTAGTTGGATGGTCAGCTTCCATGCGGGATGCCGTCGGCCCGTTAGTTCAGTTAAATTCCCGTTTTATCCAGCACGAGGAAGAGCTTTCCTTTAAAGACCTCAATCATGACATTAAGATCGTCACTGGTGACCATGCTCAAGCAGCGCTCAAGGAAGCGGAAAATTTCTACAAAAGCAAAAAAGGATTGGTGATCTTTAATTCCATTGATTCAGATTTTCGTTCAAAATTGGATGGGGTATTAAGAGGAAGCGCGGCCTTGGGGGGTGTGCAGATTATTACTATTAAAGAGGGAGAAAGTAAGGACGAAGCAGCCCCAGAGATAACGATCGATGGCCGTAATGGAGAAAAATATACTGTAAGGAGCCTGGATGAAGTTAAAGATTTGTTTAATGCAGGGAAGCTGAAAGATAATGTTATTGTCGTGGCATCATTTAAAACAGGCATTTCTTTTGAACCTCCCAAAAATGAGACTCAGGAAGATGCAAGAGGGTTGATTGTTGACTTATCAGCCCGTCCAACTTCAAGCGCAGAGCAAGTGGCGGGCCGTTTGAATACGTACTCGGAAGATTCGCCCGCATATTTGCAAAGCCAGCGCCTGAAAGGAAAAGTCGTACTGTTATGGAGTGCGGATGATCCCAATTTGACCACTCAGGAAAAGGCGCAATTTAAAGATATGGCTTCGCGCCTTAGCAAATATACGGAAGGCTCTCCGGAATATGAAAACATCAAAAATGCGATAAGGAATAAAGTTTTTGATGTGATGCAGTCGATGTCCGAAGGCGGACTTGTTCAGGGAGTATTCTCAACGACCCGCGTTGTTGAGGGGGCCAATCTTGAGCAGGCCTCATCCATGATCCGCGAATGGCAGAAGGACAGAAACCAGCAAAGAATTGATCAGTTTGGATCAGCCTCAAGAAGTTTGGATCAGTATGCCTTACGAGCAGTCACTGGCGATAGTTATGACGATGTTGTTTCCCGATTGAAGGCACAAGGCGTTGTGACCCTGCGCAATGAGGTCAATGAGAATTTTAATAGGGCAGCTTTTGTCAGAGCCATGCAAGGTAGCGGGCTCAGCGTCCAGCAGGCCAGTAATTTAGAAGCCGTGCTGATGCAGAAGCTTGACAGGAAGATGGATGTGGCTATACGCGGCGGGCATGAAACGTTTGTTTATAATCCCCTGGATTCACAAGAGGTCAAACGGTACATCACGGCGGAACAAGGGATGGGCGGTGTTGAAATCGAACACAATGTCTTTTTGCCGGAAGGATATGTTTATGATACGGATACGCATCTTGTTTATACCATAACGGATTGGGCTAAAGGCAAACGTGATAATCCTGTCAATTATTTTAAAGAGTTGTATGTGGCCAAAGAATATCAAGATCCTTTTGACCAGAATAAATCCTTAGCCGAGAAACGAATGGTCATGTTGAAGATTATTCAGGTCAACGGCAAGAGCGCCCTGGCGCAATACACACAAAAAGTTCCATGGAGGGCGCCGAACGGCAAAGTCTTCATATTGGAAAAAGAAGATTTATATCGGATCGATTCTCTGTATTACGGTCACTCAAAATTCAAGGAATCCCAATGGAAGTTGCCAAAAGGACAAGGAGAATTTTATTTAGGCAACGGGGGCTGGTTAACTGCCATGGATCAAATCCAGGATAAATACGATGATTTAGGAAAGCAATATCAAATTGTTCAAGACAAAAATGGAAGGATTAAAGCTGTTATTTTTGGAGGACAGCTGGCAGTGACAGATATTCACAATCAATTCACTGTCAGCGAAGAATATAAAGCTAATAAAAAAGAACGTGAACGGGTCAGTATTTTTACAGATACAGTTTATGAAATTGATCAGGCCACCGGCAGATTACGGCAGGTTATAAGCGAGGTTACAAATAGTAGCGACGTTTTTGTTAATGGGAAAAGAATTAAAAAAGGAGATATGATCAGGCAGTTCGTCAATAAATATGACCAGAAATTCGTGGTTGTCTATGAACGGGGGGCCCAGAAGCCCAAAGTCACTATATTCGATGGAGCAGTTTATGAGAATGATGAAAATGGCAATTTTAAAGCGAATGCATACAGTGGTAGTTATGGCCAGAGCATGAAATTTAAAGCCGTATCTTATGGCAAGAATAATCAATACAACACAACAGATGCTCAAATTTATGAAATATTTCATGTGGGAGAGGTTGGGGATGTCCCGGAAATGGTCAGCACAGGATTGTCTTTGGCAGGGAATATCAAATTAAATAATGGAAAAGAAGTAACGAGCAAAGCCACGTTAGACCCCAAAACCCAGAAAGTACAATCAGAGTCAGGAGAAACATTAGCTATTTTACGTCAAAATGTGTTGTACGCCTATCATGCCGATAAAAAGGCTTATGAGGTTCCGCCAACTGAAAAAGGCAAACGGGCCTTAAGGGATTTGGGGTTGAAAAATCTTATTACAAATGATTTTGAACCAATGTACATTGAAGCTTCTGTATTTGAAGGGTCAGTATTGAAAGAGCAAAAAGAATATAAGGAAATTGAAGCTCTTCGGAAGATCGCCAAGGATGAAAACTCACGGGCCAAAGTCGCAGCTCAAAGGAGATTAAGCCTTTTAGTCAGGGACCGTATCAATGCGCAGAAACAGGACAATGAAACAACGGCCACTCTTACTAAGGACGGCAACTTAGAGTTAACAACGGACGTTGCAAATCCAACACATCCTTTGTCACGGTTAATAAAATATGTGAATACGGTTTTAAAAACGAAAGTAATTTTTAATCCTGCCCAGGAGGATGAGGGGTCTGCAGCCACAATGGATCGAGAGAATAGGAATATGGTTTTGGGGGTGGGGGCTGTTTTAAGTTATCTTAGAGCTGACGTGATATCGGAATCGGGCGTCCCGGAACATGAAGTTTGGCATGGTCAAGACAATATGATGGCCTGGACAGGACAATATAAATTAGGAGGGCATGCTCAATTTATTGGTTCCATTGATTTTCATCCAGGATTGGATAGGGGTATTTATGACACAGGACGTACTTTAGGCGAACAAGAAACACATCAAATAGAAGGCAAAGGAAAGCAAAAAGAACGGATCAACGCCACAAAAGAAGGGGATATAGCAACGGAAAAGAGTCAATCAGACATTACGTTAAAAGTTTTTGAACGCGGCCGCAACATTTCTTATGCCGATCTGCAGAGACTGGGGTGGTATTTATCCGCAGTCAAAGGGAAGTTGCCGTCATTAAGAGTATTAATGCGCATCATTGATAAAACCCCTCCTTCGCAGTATAAGTCCAAGGACAAGGATAAAAGGGTACGTTTTGTAGAATTTTCATTAGTGACGGATAACGGGCTTAAGGTAGACGGATTTTCACAGCCGCTTGCCTTTAAAGAAAACAGAGAGCAGGAACATCAAGGTCTTTCAGATGAAGAATATGCGTTGCAAGTGATTTTGCCAAGGACAATGGCATGGTCACGTAGAAACGGCGGGCTGAATGATATTCATGCCAAAATTGAAGCGAATCGTCCCCGCGATGAAGTTGCCTTGAAAGTATCTGATGCCCTTGTGCTTGATGATAAGAGCTTTAACATTGATGAGAGAGTGGCAGCGTATGATCAAAAACTTCGTGACGCCGCCAGGCTTGATCCTAACTTTGCCCTGCTTCCGGATGAGAATGCGATCAGTTTACGGGCGATTGCGGAGATATTTCAGGACAAGGCTTTGAGGGTCACAGATGCAGGTCAGGAGCGCACGTACCTTTCTCCTAAAACTGGGCGTGGAGCTGTCTTTAACAAAGATAATGGACAGTTGATACGGTTTGTTTCTGATGGCCGCGCGGGAGAGGATGTTGTGCCTTTACAAGATTCTAAAGTTGAATTCGACCGTTTGTATGGGGTACGGGCTAAAAATATACTTCAGCAGGTTATTCTTACTGAGAATAATCAATTACAGACATCTTTAAAGACAAATATTGAAACAATCAAGTCCGTTGATGAGATAGGCCAACGCGGGTTGGCTGATGATGAAGCATTTCGTCTTTATCAAGTTGAGGGGAAACCGGGCATTTATATTCAAACGCGTTCGAGTGAACAGGCCTATCAGATATTTGGTCCCGCTATGCTGGACCGTGAACACGCTAAATTCCATGGCCAACCCCTGACATTTGACCAGTTTTCTCAGGTATCAGGGGCTATCGGGAAATTTAAATTTGAAAAAGCAAAATTAGAATTCGATGCGATCCGTCCCCAATTAATTATGAGAGGGTATATAGATAATGAAAATTATGTTTCTCCGGACTTTACAACTTTAGATGCTGATTTCCGTCAAGGATTTTCGAAAGAGGATGCTGATAAAATAGAAGGCATTCTTAAATCTTCACAATTTTTGGAAGGATTGGCAGGGTATAATTTGACTGCTGATTTTCTAGCGGACTACTACAACCGGATCGAGGACCCTAAAAACAAAGACGTTTATTTTTCATCCGCGGCACGTACCGTCAGGGACAAGCTTTATAAGGAAGGGATCATTAAGAAGGACAAGAATGGCCGTTGGGTTGGCAACAAAGGCATTCCTGTCTCCATTGTCCCGCAAGATAAGATATCTGCTTCTAATACATGGAGACATGAATATGACCATGATTATTGGGAAACGCACGAACAGTACAGAATAGGCATTAAGAAAATATGGGATGCGGCACCGCAAGCCGTCAAAGATTATTTTCTAAGTTTTCTCATAAAAGACGGATATTACAATATTAAAGGCCCAGAAGGAGAAGAAACATTATTACGTGAATTCTCCGGTTATTTGGCCGCAGGGTTGCCATTGCCTTCCAGTCAGGATCTCAGAGCGCAGATTACAGCGGTCCGTCAACAGATAGAAGCCTTAAGAGGATCTGATTACCAAAAGATTGAAACCAGAAATTCCTGGATGAGTCGGCTGGAGAAAGAAGAAAGTATAGAGAGCTTAAGCGATGAAGGTAAGCCAAAAGGCATGCCCATTATTGAAGCGCTGGAACAAGTTAATCCAAGCGATTTGAAAGCCAAACCTTTACCGGAGGACTTAATTCCTAATGTTTTACTCTATGGTACCGATGGACGTCCTTTGACATTAAGGCCGATTGCCACGGCTAACCCTCAAACCTCTCGAATTAAATTTTATGACCAGTTTGGCGTTCCTTTAAAAGCGACTGACGCTGCAATGATTACCCCCCATCAAAGGGCGCTATTACTGTCGGCATTAGTAGGAATATTGAGCAGTTTTAGCGGAAATATTTTAGCCGCTTCCCCGAGCAGCACAAACTTACCAGCAGCCAACAGCCAACCATCTGAAAATCAGGTGGTAAGGCTATCACCCGATATGTCTATAAACAAGAAGATATTAAAGGGTTTAGAAACGTGGATAACTATTCATGAACAATTCAGAGATCAGCTCTATTTAGACAAGAAAGGCCGCAATAGCAGTAGGATTATTTCACAATATCAAATCAACTTATATGGACTCAAATGGAGCGATGTTGAGAAATTGGTAAAAGATGGTTTGGCTCAGCAAATAAGTCCTACAAAAATACGCGTAACGGCAAATTTGAATAAAGTAAAAGACAAGGATACTTTGAAAATTTTGGAAACTTTGCAGTATGTCCCGACAGTTGCCTTTGGGCTTACAGGCGACTTGATTCCTTCTTACTCTTGGGAAGGAAAGCCTATGACAATTGCCAGCGGTTTGGTCAAAGTGAATGATCAAGTCAAGCGTATTTTACCAACCTTGACCGGTATCTATAAAACAGAAGTATTGACCGGTCTCACGCCTACTCAAGTCATGGCGCTCGGGGACTTGAAGTGGAACATGAAAAATAGATTAGAGAAGCTCGTTACGTTTAATCAAGCGGTTAATGACAGAGATTCTTCAAGGGCGGAGAAACGGCTTAGAATCACACGCTATGCTGAACAAGTTGGAACACGGGCTTCATGGAACGCTAGATTTATAAGAGGCGAAAAATTAACTCCTGAAGAAATTCAAGAGCTTCGTTTGTACGTTGTAGAAAGAGGGAAAGTAATTTATGGAGTTCAGGAGGCGAAAGAAAGGGCAGAAGAATTAATTAAATTATTATCTGAAGAAAATCCTCCATTAACTTTTAAGGCAGTCAATCCTGCGATGGTTACTCCTTCTAACAAGTTCACGACCGTTCCTGCATCTGCGATTATTCCTGTGGCTGTTCCAGCACATAAAGTTCAAGTTATTAAAGGGCTACCGCAAGTAAACCATTTATTGCAAGTCGCTCAAGAAGATCCAAATGAGTTTATTGAATCAGCTAAGGGGAATAGCGGGGAATCATGGGCTGATAGAGCAATGATGCGTCGAGCCGTTTTGGATAATTCAGATAAATTTATCCGCAGCTTAGCCGCCGCACAAGGTCGTTATAATTTAGAGCATGTTGGATCTTCAGTAGACACAGAGTCGATAATAGTTGATCAAAAATCGATCGCAATGCCGCCATTTGACCAAGCAATGATAGCTTGGCAGATACAGCATTATAAGAATAAGCCTAATCTTTTCTTTGTGATCTGGACAGGGCTGGCATCTCCTGAGGGGTTAAGGAAACCAGTCTATGATGATCCGGATAAGGCTTTTGATCAGGTGGATGATTCGATCAGTTTAGCACAAATTAGGAATTCTATCAGGACGGCAGCGGGTAGCTTGAAGCCATTAACTCCTCAAGCCCTGGTTGACTACTTCACCGGTAGAAACGCGGCCCAATTATGTCAAAATGAAAAACGTCGAGATGCTCTTGCCTTGTTGATACAGATCGCCCTAACTGAAGCAGAACCCATACCTTCGGACGATTCTAAGTCGACAGAAATCATAGTATTTAAGCCTTCCAATGAAGTTATTGCCCAGGCCGATAACATTGTCCGTCGGATCATGGGTGTTGGCGTTGGTTCTCAAGAAGCGCAGCCTGCCGGTCTGCCGGCCATTACTCCGTCGGTGCCTGCTGAGCCCGGCGCCATGCCGCTGCCCGTTGTTGTTAGTTTGGATTTAGCCATGGCAGCCGGCAGTTCACCGGAGCGTTCTGCCGAGTTGGAAATGGCGCAAAGAACGGTGGTTTCGGATGTGTCTGGGGCACCGGCAGAAGCATCCGACGCTGCCATGAACAGTTTCCAAGGGGCCGTGTCACCACAAGATGTTGAGACCATTTTGAATTCGCTTGACCAGAAATTAACAGACCTAAAGCGAAGCGGGATTACGGTTGATCTCGATAAATGGGAAGGTCAAAAGAAGATGATCAGGGACGCGGATCTAGGCAAAAGCATAGTGGCGGGAAACAGTTCAGGTAAGACTTTGCCCGAGGTGTTCCAGGCCGTTATACGTTCAGCATCTGGTAAAAATGTGCTGATGCTTTTTGACAGCGAACCTATTGTCCGTCGTGTTGCGCAAGGGGAACATCTTTTTGGAAAGACATCCGCGGAATTCGCTAAAGACATGGTTGATGCTTTGGGCCGGAACTTGCCGTCGGATTTCGAGTTTGTCAATCTCGATGAATTATCCGATCAGTTAAGAGATTACATCGCGACCTCTCCTTCTCCGGCAGACAAAAAAGCCCGGGTGCAGGCGTTTGTTGATATTTTGAAAAATCCCGACAAGGTCAAGGTTTCGTCCTACGGCACCCGCGGATTTATGCCGATTATCTTTGATGATCCGAATGACCCTGAAAATACCAAAGCCATAACGGAAGCTGTAAGGGAATTTAAAAAAGGTTCTATCATCGTCGATGAGGTCCACAAGCTTGCCGAAATTTATAATTATATTGTTTCTAATACGACCAGTGTAAGTAAAGACGCCTATATGGCCCGCATACTCGATCAAGTGACTGGCTGGCTTGAGCAATTGAGCAAAGTACAAAGATTTAAAGTTACGGACAGTCTGGACGTCTTTCGTCAAGCAGAAGCCCGCGGTGAGGCCATTGTTTATTACAATCCCAAGGCTGCACGCGATGCCCAGCATTTCCTGGTTTCCGATAAGGTTTATAAAGAATATGAGAAGATTGAGAATGAAGCCGATAAAAATCATTTTGCCGCAACCCTTCAGTCTATGCTTGAACCTGACGGGATCACCCTGGGCTTAGCCATCGGCAAAGATGGGAAATTGGGCTATTTCCCTGTGGGGCCGACAGGCATCGTGGAAGTTGAGAAGAATATTCAAAATATTGCTTATTTGTTTGGCAAGTTGTTGCAATATAACGCGACTCATCCAAATAATGGAATTGATATTAATACGGTCTCTGTCACACATGAGACTTTACGTGAAAATCCCTTATGGGAATTGGTCTTGGGCCATGAGGAAGTCGTTGGGTTTACCGCGACAGCGCAAGGGCTGGAAGCTGTATTACAATCCGGCCTTATATCAGGAGAATTTGGAAAAGAGATTTCGCCTACTACATTGGATTTGGTCAATCTTAATTTTGACCTGCAGGATAATTTAGGCAAATCTTTGGAAGTTGCGGCGCGTAATGTAGCGGCCCAAGCAGGAAAACGCGCAGTGATCGTGCAATCTCCTTACGCTGATATTCAGCGTCAATTCGCGGATAAATTAAAAACGGCATTGCCTCAAACCGGTGTATTCTGGGGAAGCTCTCCTGATTTGACCGTGGATGATATGAAGGAACAAGAGGCCATTGACCAAATCCGGGTACTCATTCTCGATGGTAGCAGTCTCTATCAAAATGAAATAATCGAATATTTGGAAAACAATGCGGCCCCCAATAACTGGATCGTACTGGGGCTGCCGTTCTTATCCACCGGTATTTCTTTCAATGGCGATGCTGACAATCATGTGGTCGCAGGTCATTTGTGGCAAAAGTCTTTGTTGGCCCAGGCGTTACGCCGCACTAACCGCAATGTAGGCGACCAAGGGGATAAATATCTCTACAACGATACGGAAAGCCTCAATCTTTATCGACGGTATCTTAAGGAACAGATTGGCATATTAAGCCATCGGCTGCCGAAAGGAAAAACTTACCAAGATATCCGGGAATTTGTAAACAAGGCCCAGCCGTATTTGTCCGGATCCGTTAATGATCCCAGAGTCTTATTAGGCTTGATCGTTGAATTTAATGGATTATCCCATCGTGACCGGACTGTTCGCCATGCGGTTCTTAATGTATTGCACAATTTACGCCAAGTCAGCCCCTTGCAAAAATGGCTGGCTATGTTTGAGAATTCCCCGGGAGATAAGAAATTATTAGAGTTGATGTTGACCCAAGTTTTGGGAGGACGATTTAGCAATGATCGGGAAAGACTCCTTAATTATATTGTTAGCGGTCCGGAATGGTTTATTGCCGCATCACAATCAAATTGGAACGGTACCATCGGCATGCTTCAAGGCCTGCTCTCAAGCGGCATAAGCCCTGAATTAGAAGCCCAGGTACGTAGTTATCTTAATATAGCCCGCGATCTTAGCCGGGAAGAGCTGACTAAAACCCAAATTAATCCTAATGGCAGTAGTAAATTGCCGAGCCTGGATTTCCCTGATGACATCAAGGGCATAAGGGACAATTTTACAGCCGTCTTTGACACTTTGCGTGATAAATTTGCGGAGGCGGTCTTGCCGGGCAATATCGCGCCGGTGTATGGTCAAGACGCTATTCATGCGGCCGATACAATAGCCCGAAGCCTTTCCAGCAATGGCCTGCCCACGGCTGATACTTTGAAACAAAGATTAGGGCCATCGCTGTCGGGACAATTCATAAACAATCCCTTGTATTTTACCAATGGCTCTGCTACCCAGCTCGGGCTATTGTTCATAAGCCAGATGGAGACGGTTGCCAAACTTCCGGCTGAGTTACGTCGACAATTGGCTATTTTAACTCAAAGCGCCCCCGCCGCAAGCGATGACCCGCAAGAGATCAATCGATTGGCATTTGATGTCACAGATCGGTTATTTACAGCTAATGAGACCAATGTGGCAGATGTTTTACATTGGGCAGCCATGGCGGATTTCTGGGTCCAGCGGGGTGGCATCATGAATATCGGACCTCAAGATTTCCTTAAGAAATTAAGAGCGCTTCAAACACAATTGACCAATGATCAGAAACTCGATCTACTGCCGCTTAAAGTAGCCGACGAGTTGAAGGTTGCCCCGAACAATCCGGCTTATAAGTATTTAGCAGCTAAGCTCACTAAAAATGGTGCGGATGCTTTATATGCAAAAATAATTGCACAGAGCAAGGAGTTATCACGATTTGAACAGAAGATGGCTCAAAAGCCGGTGTACGTTCAGATGTTCTGGGGCGTATTGGGCAAAACTCCGGGGCTTAATCTATTTGATACACGGATGAAATTAGTCAAACAATTGGCCGCCTTGACCAGGCGGTATGCCGATGAAGTGGCTTTGAAAGCCGGGGATTTGGAGGCGATACAGAAGGCAGAAGGCAGGACAGGAGATTTACAGGCAAGCTATCTGTCTCTGGCGGGGATCGGGTTTGATATGGAGACCCGGGATGCGCAGGGGAAATTGGACTTTGTCCGCAATAAAATAGGTCAAGTCAGATTTGAAGATTTGACGTTAGATGAACTGGCACATTTGATGAATAATCCGGAAATGACCGCCCTTTTCCCGGAAAATTATGGGTCTAAGCCTGAGGAAACAGCAACGGATGTCAGCTTCTTCTTGAGCCAGGAGACCTTTGTTGGCAAAGAACAGATCGCCGACTACCTAAATTATCTTTACATGAATGCGCATAAAGTTCTTAAACAGTGGGAAGTGATAAATAAATTAAAACAGATGCTTAATGAACCCGATAAGAATAATTTTCAATTATCTGATTTCTGGGGGATGCCGGAAACATGGAGATTGCAAAGCAGCGATAAATACGGGCAAGATATAAGAGCCAATGCAAGAAACTTGTTCACACTGATCAATGGGTATGCGCTAAATAAGAAACTGATA
>CAYNGE010000001.1:0-29420 GCA_964396865.1 uncultured Planctomycetales bacterium | reverse complement strand
AGACCAAAGTCTGGCTCGTGTCTAGCGAGGCGCCGGCATATGCGGATGTTGTTAATGGCCTGAGGGCAGAAGTCCAACGTTTGCGTGCCGGCGGAGAGGTGGGAAGGAAGCGATTTGTTACCATTGGTTCAGATGCTGGCGAAGCCCACCCAATGTGGTCAGAGTCGATGGTTGCGGTGGCTAAAGACCAACGTCTTCCATTGAAAGTGCGGCAAGTGTTTTCGAACTTGGGCTGGGCATTGAACTATCTTGAACAATGGATGAAAGACAGCAACAAGGTGACCGGCCCTCCTGAAATGATCGAGGTCCATGAGGTCGGCAAGGTCAACAGGAAAGCCGTTATCTCTTATCGCGACGAGCGAGGCCAGCGCCATGATAATCTCACCGATAAAGAAATCCGCGACGTTTTGAATTTTAATAATCGCCTTGCCGATCTTGTCATTTACAGTCGTAATATCCACGAATCCCAACCCACCGAAGCAGAAGCTGTCGCAGCGCAGGTCAGGCCGATTAGGCAATATCAAAGGATCACCCCGGCTATGGTCAGGCAATCTGCCGCACAACCTACTGCGCCGGCTATAGGTACTTCTGTTAATGTCCTCTGCGAGGTGACCCGTGATGCGAAAGGGCTCATTATCCTGCCCAAACGGGTAGTTCGAAGACTGCCTAAGTCTTTTTATCTTTCACCTAATATCCATAACCCCGACAACCGGTTTATAGTCATTTATCCTTCATGGGAGTTTGAATATAAGATTCGGAATTTTTACGGAGCTTCAATAGGAGATACAGAACTAAGGGATCGTATAAGGGAAGTTGTATCAAAGATCGCTTATATTCCAAGATTTATTAGAGGGCCTAGGGTAAAAGGGATTGGGTTTGAAGTGCCTCAATACATATTAGATTTTCTTGATTTTAATGGTAAGAAGTTTCTCATAGTTGAAGTAGCCGGCAGATTTGAAATTCACATAAAACCCGAAGAGTCAAACCCCGCCACTTCGAATGTGGTTGGAGCCAAGAATAATAAAGGCATTAACAGTATTATTAGTTTTTGGCCAACCAAATCAGAGATCGTTAAAGTAGAAGGGTATGCACGGGCAGTAGAGGTTTACTATGTAGCGCCAGGCACGTTAAAGGAATTTGATGGCGGAGTTGTCGTTAAATACAATGAGGTCCTTATGGTAGTTATAGAGAAAGCCGGCCCCGATGAGACCTTCAAACATGAAATTGCTGAATTCCTTTTAAGAAAGGATTCGCGTTACGAACCGTTCTGGAATAAAAAAGCTTCTGTTTTGCATCGGAAAGCCATTAAATTGGCTTCAAAAATCAACATCATCGGCAGGCAGGAGGTCCGTCTCCTAGGTATGAAAATCGAAGGGGCTAAGGTTGTGGCGGCCAATAACAACAACCCTTCGGGGACTGTTTATGGTCAGCTTGGCGGCAAGCAAGCACACATTGAGAGAATCGATGGGACAAAAGCAATAGCGCTTGACAAGACGGGCCTCCCGCATGACTTGCAGTTGTGCCAGATGCCTGAGGAATTCTATGATCGCCTTCTTGGGGCGTTTAAAAAACAGTTTGAGAAAATGAATGGCCTTCGAAGTGGGCATAGAAAGCTTCTTTTAGAAATGATTGAGTTCAAAACATCTCCGCTAAAGTGTCGACCGCAAATAGCTATCTTTTATGAACAGATCTTTGATTTATTTGGATTTGCCTGGGATGGCGGCCCTCATTCCCAATGGGTAGCGGTGCATAAGGACTTCATTTGTGATCCCCTTGCCTGGCTACATGTGATCGCTGCATATTTTTACATTGGTGATGCCCAAGAAACGCGTTACTACCTAAAAGGGCTGGATAATCAGTGTCTGGTAATGCTCCAAAGGGCAATTTTTGGAGAACGTTATTTAGAATTTGAGCGAAAGATGGAAAACAAACAGGGTGGATTTTTACTGGACGTCTTCATTTTCATACCTTTGTGGCAAGACACAAATGAGCAAAATTATGTTCGTGTGGCTGTGAATAAACGAACGCTTAACGATGTATGGCTGTCTCTTCTGGAACAGCATCCTCGATTAAAGCCTTACCTTGTTGACCAAAATGGACAGATAAAAGCAATCTTTTCTGTCAACGGCCGCCGGTACTTGCCAGGCGATTGGCCAAGTACACAAGTCAGCAACAGAGATCTTATCGGTATCAGTAGCCTGCCTAGTATCGCTGAGGAAATCCATGGCGGGGGTAATCTTTTGGGAGGATCCGCTTTAGCGTTTGCGTTTATGGGCGGGCCGGTCGGGCCTGTTATTGCCATCCTTGCACTCGCTGCCGTTGTGTACGCGGCTGTATGGGCCTTTCGAGCGTATCTTAAGAGCAGGATAAATGACCCGAAGAGAGTAGTAGAGAAAATGCGGGAGATCAACGAAGCCGTACTGAAAATACCTGCAATAAGTTATGTGATAAAACATCGATGCGAGGACACAGTGATTGTTTGTTTCAGAGACATGAAGAAGGTTACTACGGCCTTAAATCCTAGGAATTTTAGATCCGGGTGGAGGTATAACTTAATAGTAGTCAAACTCTCCAAGCCATGGACGGGAAATAGAAGATGGGGCAGCCTCTATCCTGACATTGAAGAACAAAGGCCAAGTACTGGGGAAAATCCGCAGGCGTCTGTCCGCAAGTTCGAACTGGCGGGACTCCTTGCATCTATTAAAGAGATCCATGCTCTGTCTCAGGGGGCTACAATTTATAAAGGCGAACCCTCATCTCCCATTGACTTAACCAAGGAGTTAGGCGTGCAAGGTCTTTACGGGCACATTAGAAATTTCCAGCAGATCGTTTATGCAGTGAAGATATCGATCAAAAATCCAAGCGCTTTAGGAAGATTAAAGAAGGTCCCGGCATTCGATCTCCCCAAAATTCAGACATGCCTCCAGTGCGTGACAAGCAATGTCATTGATAAATATTTCGATCAACAGCGGTACACAACGGACATGGCCCATATAGATGACTTGTGGTACGTGATCTATATTTTCTTGAACATATCTTTGGCAAAAGATGAATATAACATTCTTATCGAATGGTTAGTAGGCCTATCCGGCCATGAAAGGGCAATTGAGCAATTAGAAGAAAAATTGCGCCAAGAAATTCTATTGTATCAAACAGCGCCAAACGGGCTAGATCAGACGCCTTTGGCGCCTCCTGGAATGCTCAAGATGGCTAGGAAGAGGCATGAGAGGATGATTTTGGCTTGCGAGAATGATCGTGCACTCGCCGTTGCTCTGAAGGCGGCCGTGGATGAGGAGACTGATTTTTGGAATGCATCTCCGACGAAATACGCCGCTCTTCTTGAGGCGTTTATTCAGGACCATCCGAAGGACGAACAGGAGTCCGTTCGTGAATTTATCACAACCCTGCATGCGCGATATCCCAACAACGGAGATTTAAAGAATCTCCAAGCCCGTATCACCGCCCATCAAGACCGCAATCGTAAATATCATGAATCGAGAGTTGCCGCCGCCGCGATGGAGGAGTTGACGGCCAATGAAGAAAACCCTTTTTTGGGAGCGATGGTACGGAATCTGCAGTTGAGATTGGATGATAGAAAAAAGCAATTAAATCTTGAACAGGAGCGCAAAGCAAGACAAGGGTCCATTGATCAACAATTTAAGGTCGTGTCGGCTAAAATAAATGATTGGCTCGCGAAAGAAATTGAAATTATTCAGGAGAAAGAAGAAGAGCCGGGGGATGCCACTGTTGTTGCAAGAGTCCCGGTTGCAAAGCGATTGGCTGAAGAGCTAGAGGTCACCGCTCAAAGGTTAGCACTAACTGAGGCAGAGCGAAGGAATTTTGAGACAATGGTTCAAGTAGAATTTGACCAGACCATTAGAAGACTTTCCGAATATTATGTGACACGCGCCAGAAAAGAAAAAGAGATAGAACAATTCCAAGCAGGGTTGCCGGATCTTCATAAATTTGACACACAAGGGTTTATCGTCACCGTTAATAAATATTTTAATGAGCAGAGAACGATGGTCAATAAACTAAGCCGTTGGGGGCAGTTTGGGATGGTCAGCCGGCCTGTTTTGTGCGGGCTTGATCTTTTAAAGACAAAAGAATCTCTTGAGGCCAAAAAGAGATTGGAGCCGTTAAATAATAACCCGAAAAAATTCCTTGAACAGTTAGCTCTTTTGGGCAATCTAAATGTCCATGGGAAAGTTAAAGGGGACAGCTTCCCATTGTTCGATCAGGCAGGAGAGCGGGGCATTGGCGGGGGCGTATTCACACCGACAATATTGACGATGGGGATTAACAGTAAAGTTGTTGTTTTATTTGTCGTTTTTGCGGCACTGTTATTTGGCGTCATTATGACGATCCTTATATATAGGAAAGGCATAAAGCCCTACAAAGGCATATGTCTCAAAGCACATATATTGGCTCTTTTTGATTCTGGTAGAGCCAATGAAGCTATGGCACAGATGTTTGCAATCAAACCAGACTTGTTTGGCTATGAGCAGATCATTCTAGATTTAGTTGAGCACACGATCGGTTACAAAGCGTCAAAGAATTATGAAAGCCTTCTTAAGAATTCTTTAATACTTTTAAATCACATTGAACAATTGGATCGTGTTGAGAAAAAGTCAGTTAATGTCCAATTATACCGTATGCGTGCTCGAATTTATGAGGCATTAGGAGAGCATAAGCATGCCCAAATAAATAATCAAAGGGCCCAAGATATAGAGAGACAGGCTCAAGTCAAAAGAGGCCGTATCTTTACTAAGGGCAGAGGGATTATGCTCACCTTAATGATAGGTTTAGGTCTTATATTGTTTCCTACCATTGCCTTGGCAGGGGAGTGGGGGATTGGGCTGGCAGCAATATCTTTAATGAACATCTACACCGTGGGGCCTGTGGTGGGACTTTTGGGCTCGGTTGTCGTGGCGGCGACAATTGCCAAATACAGGCATCAAACTGGAAACTCAGAGGATTCCGGACGGGGACTGGAGAATCAAACTCCGGCGGTGCGCATAGCGGCCATTGACGCATTGGCCCTGTTAGCCCGGAGGGACCCGGCGGCCGAGTATTTGGAAGAAGAGTTTCCAGATCAGACAAAGAATTATCAGAGCAGGCTGGAGCTCATAAAAACATACGGCCCCTATACTGCGGCAGAAATTGAAGCACTGGTACTTAAGGCGCGGGAGGTCTTAAAAAATCCCTATAACGCTACTCTTACGGATGTAAGGGCTGTTGTAAATTTTCTCATATTGTTGGATGTCAATGAAGATCGACTCCAAAAAGTCTTCTTCAAATACGTGTACATGTTTGACAAGAATATGGGAAGAGACGGAGCCGGCAGGAACAGAATGCTTATTGAAAGTGAACAGAATGACCCGGGTTATTTTTGGGATAACCCTGCAGTGGCGGATTCATTTATTCGCCACGCTGATGAATTCGACCGCCTTCTGAATTATAAAGAAAACGAGACCGTTTTACATATACTGGCTGGATTGGGGCGTGAGGCTATATTTATGGCTAGGCGTCATCCTGGTACAAAGTTTTTTGCGCTTGATGCAAACCCGTTTAACTTGAGAGAGGCCTTAGTAACACTTGCCGCTATTGAAAAAGAGACGGCCCCGATTCCTAATATTAAACTGATGATGGCGGACGCCAGATTTTCACACCAAGGCATAGCGCTTCCGGACAACAGCGTTGATAAGGTAGTGTCTGTAGGTCTGGGCATGTTTTCTATGCTGAAGGGCGAGGTATTTGAGATTACCAAAGAAGTACTGAGGGTTGTCAAGAAGAAGAGAGGCGTTGTTCTTTTTGACGGCTATGAAATGCCGCAGGAGATGCGGATGATGGTTGAATTAAGGAAGGATCTTAACATTGAGCACATTGATGTCGGCCATGTGGGGTCATTCTTATATCCGATCCATATTTTGCGCACCTTAGAAAAAACAAACACAGGGGACAGCGCCACTTGGCAAAACAAGAACACTATCACGCGGCCAGGAAAAGATTTAAATGGGGGACAAGATGGACAAAAACAGGTCTTATATTCCTTTGGCGCCGACCTCTTTACTGTAGCACTTATTGTGCTTGGCATTGAGCTTTGGCATATGTGGAAACGGTTTAGAATATCCAAAGCCAAAAGATCCAAAATGCTTTTGGCGTCCCGAACGCCGCCCGTGGAAAGCGTTAAAGACATTATTCATAATGGAAAACTCCACCGCCTTAAAAGTCATATGTCAAGGACCCGCTATGAGGCCTTTTGCTGCGGGCTGCAGCGGCTTTTTTCAGCCGATGAATTAAAGATCTATCAGGATGATATATTCGATCTGTGCAGTACTCACGGAGTGGATGCAGTTGAGCTTGTTCAGGTCAACATAGCACACCTTAAACGGTTCCTCACGCCTCAGGAATTCCGCAAGAAGTGGCCGATCATAGTATTTTTAACCAAACTTTTCAATCGAAATGTCAAGGAGGTCTTTACCAGCTTAGTGTTGTTTGAAAATATGGCAGAGGCTTTCCCGGGCCCGGAGACCGGTCAATATAGTTCATGCCTGCAGGATATCATACGTTTGGAATTAGGCACAGTTACGCCGGAAAACTTCAGGACCATAGACGCTTTTATTAATAAACTCAAAATTACCTACGGTCAAAGATGGACGGAATTTTTGCCGCGCCATCAAATGTTATTAAATGCCAGAGAAGACGGCCTTGACGCATTACCGAACTTAGTCAAATCTTCATTATCGCTTGCGGAATTAAAGAGGGAGTTCGAAAAGGTCAGGCAGGGATATTTTGAAGAGGGCAATCCCGTATATACGGACCTTAACTATCTAATATTGCGTAATGAACTAAAGCGTTCTTTGGTTCACACCAGGTTCTATGAATATGAGGATTTTGTTGAATTTTTCACAAAGGCGAGACTTGGGCTGCCGAACGATCAGTTGGGACTTGACCAACAGGAACTCTGTGAAATTGCGGGTTTAGTATACGAGGCGCATCTGGTGCGGGAGAAGATCGTAGAGATTGAAGTTAAGGCCGGAGCACTCGGTCGGCCATTGGTAGTTATTCAAAATTTAAGCTATGGAGGCGTTGCGCTTGCGCCTATTACTGAAGAAGAAGGCGGGGAAACTTATATGATCGGCACCAAGATACCCGTCTGGAGCACTAAAGTGGGCTCTACCGAATCACATAATAATCCTTTAGTGATCAATCCGCATTTATTTACTGAATCCCAGATAAAATATCTATTGAAGGTCCAGCCGTTCATTGTGGTGGTTGACGGTACGACATCGGTTGATGATCCCGGCCGTACTTCAGCCCATATTCCAGACGCATATCAAGGCTATCGAAACGGCGCAGCGATCCTCTTAAGCCATCTTTTGATAGGCGAAACCAGGCTTTCTGCCGCACAATTTCAATGTAGCGATGAACGTTTGCAAGAACTTCTGCATGACGGTGAATATAATACAATGTTCGAACAATATAAAAACCTTATGTCGCCTATGCAGGGGCCAAGACAGGGTTACTCCTTGCACTTCTGGTATCCGGGTAATAACCAATTGTGGCTTCGTGATCAGAAAGGCCCTATCTCCAAAGCTAAAAAGATAGATATCGCCTCGCTTACAGGGCCGGCGGTTATTTTTATTGAATCAGCGATAGAAGATGCCGCGATCCCGGATGATGTAAGGAATGGGTTTATTAATGGCCAACATCATGCCGCAAATTATGATGATAAAAATAACTTTAAACGCTTTTTCCTCGCGTACAGCCCAATACATGGCGTAAGGCTTAATCATGCCTATATCCAGGCCGTGCGAAACAAGTATATAGAATTCCGCGCACAATTTGGTTTACCTGAGATCAAGCGCAGGCAGCCGATTTCACTGGAGACTTTGCGCAAAGTCAAGGCACTCGTAAGCGACTTGGATGGCGTGTTAGCAATGGCAAAGGGCCAGGTTGATATTGAACCCAAGATTGTTGGACGGTTAGTGAAATTACTCAAGCTGGATACGCCGCTCGTATTAGTGACTGATGAAATTGAACCATTTCTCGACAAACGTTTACAACCACTATTAAGCGAACCGGAGGTTAGGTCTTATTTGAACAGGATTTTTGTCTTTTGTGCCGGTGGCAGCTTTGGCTATACTTTTCTTCCTGATGGCGCCAAGTGGTATTTTACCGATTACAATGAACATAATACTTTCACCGCAAAAGAAAGAGGCCGTATCGCGGATATTCTCAATGGGCTCTTTGAAGGCCAATTTGAAAACGATACAAGGCCGGAGAGGATCTCTCCTTCTACGCGGATTGATCTAACGAATATCGCCGATCAGGATGAATTCGTTCGCATCCTGCGAAGTAAGTTAAGTGAAGAGAAATTGCCATACTTTATTTATAAAGCCGGAAGGTCAAGCGTCAAGATCGTTAAATCAGACAAGGCCGGTGCGGTGCGCAGCTTGCTGGCCGCCTGCCCTGAAATTAAAATTCAGGAGGCGATGGTCCTGGAGGACTCCGCGGGTAGTTTTCACAACGGCCGTAGATTATTGGTCGAATTCCCGGAAGCGGTATCAATAAATCTAGGAAGGCCATCAGCGTCGATTTATGGCGAGAATCCGCGTATCCTGCAGCTTGGTCAGAAACATATAGATGGCGCATGCGAGCTCATCGATCAAGTCATCGAATATGGCGGTGTTTTGACCTCGCTATTGCAAACTCAGGAACCGCTGAGATCCGCCTATGCTGAAAATGAAATAGAATTTAGAGCCAATCAATTACCAAGCTATACGGGTGCGGGTGCGACCTCGATCCATCTGGCGATAGACGGGATAAGACGCCTTATTCAAGAGAAGAAAATAACCGAGGCCAAGGTGCTTGCCGAAGAGCTTCTGGCCGATCTTAGAGCGGCTGATGCTTCGCAGGATATTGAAACACTCATGGATAAGTGGAATGGTCGTTATCATACGGATCTGCCGGTAGATTTGCTTATAAAAGATATTCCGGCTGTAATAGGAAAAATCAAAGCCATGGCGGGCATTGAGGGCGCTCCTTTGCAGATTGCAGAACTTCTTATAAAGATCAAGGGCGATGTTCATTCTGTTCGGGAAAATTTAGCCCAAGTAGTTGAGGGAATAAAGGCATACGCACCGATTTCGCGGGTAGAGTTTGAAAAGAATAGGATCAAAACAAACCTTGTGGCTATTCGAGAAATTCTGGCCCTCCTCAATGGCCTGCAGGAGGCTCGCAGCGCCAGAGCATTGCTCAATAAACTCGTCAGAGTCAATGGACATCTGGAAAATCTGGATGTTCATATGGCTTATTTTCCGGACCCCCAATCTTGTCCGCGGGCCAGAGCCATGAGAGCGGCGTTCAAGAAACTTATTTGTGATGCCGGCCTTTCTCTATATCAAGCCGCAAGAACAGTTGATCTGGCACTGCCATGTCAAAATCCTTATCAAGCTGAAGGCAACGTAATGCGGGATTTTCTAATGGAGGACGACCATTTTAATGGTCAGATCAGCCGGTCGATCAAAGCACTTTTGGATCAGAAGGGCAGGGCGGACATCTTGATCATTGGCGCTGGTGCCGGCGAGATTGTCCGCACGATCCGCAAGCTCCTTGGCGGGCAGAGGATTCGTCTTACCTATATTAATAAGGAAACGATCAGGGTCGGTGCCCGTCAATATCGAGAGACCTTGAAGGAACGCTATAAGATTTGGAAGAGCGGCCGGCTGCCGTCCATCAATGAAATCAAAAAATTTCAGTATTCATTTGAGAAAGGATTGACTATCCACGATGTAGACCAAGGGCTTGGTTTATACAAGGATCAGAGTTTTGATATGGTATTGGTTCCTGCAGCCACGAGCGAATATATCCAAGACCAGCTTGGGCTTGTTCGTGAGATCAAAAGGGCGCTCAGGAAAAATGGGCAGGCGTTCATTCACAGTATTAATCGGGTTTGGCTAAAGGACCTCACGGCATCTGGGGACCATGGTCCAAAGATTTTGTTTGACGCGTTGAATTCAAGGACACAGGTGCAGCAATATACGTATGACAGAAATAATTCGTCTTTAATTATGGTCAACAGGTATCCTCGAGATCCATTCCCGTTTCTTGTTCCGTTTAGGATCCAGCTTTTGGCCGCTTATATTGAGGTTGGCCGTCTTCACAAGCGGCCGGCTCCTCCCATGTATCAGCCGATGTACCGGGTGGATATCGCGAAGATTTCAGATCCTGGGACCGCAGGCAGTGCGCCAAAGTCCTGTGGTGTGGGAACGGTTGAGAATAATAAAATGAGCCCAAAAGCAGAACAACATACCCGTAAAGTTTTAAAGGGCGGAGAATTGGTGCGTTTCCGTGATATATCACCGGAAATAAAAAATAGAATGGTCCAAGCTCTTCTGCCTATTAATCAGCCTCTTCTTGAGAGTGAGGCCGTGCGTATTTTTATTCCTAATGTAAGCATATCTGACCGTGCCCCGCCGTATCTTTGGTTTGAGTCAGAAGGTTCCTTCCTTATTTCTTGCGTCCTCGATAAACAAGTCATTATTCCCGTAAACCTTCTTAACAACCCTCACTTAAATGAAGTGTTACGTTTTGAAAATGTAAATCTCATGGGCCAAGAAGAAAATGCGCTCAAGTCAGTTCTATTGGCACGTAAAGTAATGGAGTTGCCAGAGAAGCCCCTGGCTATGACAGATCAAGAACTCAATGGGCTTATTGATGCGTATAAATATGATGAAATTAAAAATAGGATCCTTCGCATGGATGAGAGCGCCGAAGCGCCGGCCTTGGCACGGTTAGTCGATGTCCTTGTTTTACGTGCCCATGATGTGAATTATCCTCCTTGCGAGATCAACCATAAACTGACCGATATGATCGTCGATATCTGTACCCAGATGCCTGCTTTGATCGTGCCCTTTGCCCACGGGGTAGGGGGATTTCTCGAGAGCGTTGAGCCCCTTACGGAGAAACAACTCAACGGGGTCTCGGAGATCATGGCTAAGCTCATTTGTCTTTGTCTTTTTAATCATCAAGTGCCTCATTTTACCCAGCATTTGTTTGAACGCTCTCCGACCGAACGTTCACTTGAAAGGCTTAAGCAGATGTTTTGGGTATACGCCGTCTCAATAGGCACTTGCGAATCAAAAGAGTTGCGCGTGCTGGCGGTGCCTTTAAAACCTGATTTGAGCTTACTTGAGATCCAGCCGCACCATTATATTGTTGCCCGTCAACAGCAGGCCATCGGGGAGATGTATTTCAATCCCCGCGTAGCGGAAGGGAATCAAAGAGAGGCGGAAGTGGCGTTACGTATCTATCGTGGTGCCGATACTCATAGCGGCATAGGTTTGGCGTTGATGCATCGGGTGGTTGGGCTGGCCCGTAAAAGTACTATTCTTTGGGAAGTCCGGTCCGATGAGATCTCTATTGGGTTCTTTTTTGCGTGCGTGCGGGAGAGGATCTTTAGCAAAGTGGCGCTGGATGACGATGAGATGGGATCAGCGCAACAAGCGCTGGCTTTTCTTAAACAGCATCCTGATGCCCGGCTTCGCGCAGAGGTCAATCCGTCGGCAGCGAGCATAGATCATGCAACGCAAATGCCGGCGCTTGCGAAAGCTGCCAGGAATGATTCTCAGGATGCGGCATCTGTCGCGTTCTGCGGGTTTGCCATTACGGTGCTTGGCCATTATTGGCCCGGCGTGCAGACATTTCTTATCAGCGCTCATGAACTCGTCGCAAACTTTATCCGTACAGGGCCGGAAATGTTAGTTGATATTTTTGGCGCCCTTCCTTTATTCGTTCTCGGCATGGCTGTCGGGAAGATGGTCTTTCCGAAGCCGTATAGTTTTAATGAAGCATTTTTAAGACAACGATCAGCCGTATGGAATAACCAAGTCCCTTTTATCGTGCTTAGCAGGTACACCTTAAGAGGGGAGACCTTTGTTGAAGGAGCTAATGCTAATAGGGGATTTTTGGATATGGAATTGTTTAATATCATTATTTCTGCAGCAACGAAAGAAGGGTTTGATATCAAAGATATTGTTAAAGATCCCGACCAATCTTTGTTATTAGTGTTGAGCCTTATTATGGAAAATATCATTCAGCATGAGGCCAGAGACGGGTACTCGCCCGTCATTCGAATTTTTGTTCATGATAGGCCTTGCCCTGGCCTACGTTTTGAAATATGGGGAGAGGGAAAACACCCGTTGCCAGAACATCTAACTAAACGAAAATGGTTTAATGCTGATCATCATCCTTGGAGAGGGCCTAAAGCTCCAAAATCAGCAACCAATGTCGGAGGGCACAATTTCGGGATCAGTAACCTTTTTGAACAACTTGATTATTGGCGCATCAAACCGTCTATAGAATTGGGTTGGCGTAATGATATATATGAGGAAGGATTAGCGTTGGGCGGGCACATTATTGCGGCGCATATTCCACTACAAAAAATAAAAGATTTTTCAGATACGGCTCCCGCCATGCCGATTGGTTCAAGCGCAAGATATTCGGGAGTTCAAATGGCCTTTGGAACGGTCATGATGTCCTTTGGATCATTGACACAGTCGCCTTTTGTCGTTGTGTTGGGATTGGCCATTATTGGTGTCGCCATTGCCTATCAACTAGGTTGGGGAAAGTTCATTAAAAGAAAGATTGATGCTATTTTAGCAATTACCAAAGAGGTTTGCTCATCCAAGGATATCCCTGAAGGCGCAATCCCGAGACTGGCCGTCTGTTTGGGAGTATCGCTAGTTTTACTGTTTCAATTAGCTCTGTTTTTTATCAATCATAATATGTTTTATTCGGTCGCGCCGTATACACAAGGGGCAATGATTACGATGCTTATTAGCTATTTCTTCTGGAAGGAAGTCAAAGAGCAAAAGCGTTCGTCGGGTCAATGGCGGCCTGGTGTCAATGCCGTGATGATTACCATCTTAGGAGTATATCTCGCACAATTAATCATTGGCCCTCCCATGATTTCTTGGTTTGGGCTTTCTCTGGATAACTCAATAAGAGGACATCTTTGGACGTTGTTTACTTACGGATTTCTTCATGGGTCGTTATTTCATTTGTTTGTCAACGGGGCGGTCATTTACGTCTTTGGTAAAGACATTGAGAAGAAAAAAGGACGGGGAGCATTCTTAAAGATTTTCTTTTTAGGCATTGTTTTGGGAGGTATAGCAGAAGGGACTTTGCCGGTCATGATAGCCGCTTCTTCCCAAGCAGGGAACAGGCTTTTATTCACATACAGTAATATGAGCTGTGTGGGCTCTTCAGCAGGGATCTTTGCCTTGATGGCAGCTTTTTCCCGATATTTTCCTTATGAGAAATTTATGGTCATCCCTTATCCTTATATAGAATTGAAAGGCCAAAAATTGTTGTGGACTAATTTTGTCTGGATGATTTTGTTAGGATTGTTTATTCCGATAGGCAATTTTGGTCACGCTGGTGGTATTCTTGCCGGATTAATAGTAGATTTTGCCGGCGAGGTTTTTAAATATGTGAAGATATTTATGTATCGGCTATGGAACCATATTCGTCCCTCAAGGTGCGCTATTAAGAAGGACGGGCAAGCCGAACATTTAAGAGAGGCCTTCTTGGATTTGATCTCAAATAGAGTGGGAGCACGGGTTTCTTTAAATGGTCAGAGGGTGTTATTTTTTAAGAATAGGATCGTGATCAATGAGGAAAAAACGAAGGCGGTGATTGCTCAAATCGATTATAAAGTTGTGCGTTATAAGGGACGGCGGAGTTTAATGGTATTTATGATCCATGTGGATCGCAATTTCCAAAAAAGGCAGATTGGGACATTGCTGATGTTATATTTATTTAATTTATACGATGTGAGAATGCTTTATGCCGTTAATTACGATCCGCAGACTTTTGGGTATTTTTCCATGAGATCATGGTCCAATTATAAATGTCTTGGGGGGCCTGTATTTGCGTTCAATCCCCTTGACATGGTAGCTCAAGTAAATACGCAAGAATGTCGGAGAGCATGGGCTCACAAATTAAATGCGCTCCGGATTGGATCAAGCGTAAGATCTTTTCAGGATCGGTCGTCCCGGGGTTTGGATGCAGCATTGGAATTCCTGAAGGAACGGCGGATGATTCTTGCGAAGTATCCGGCGCCGTTATCCGCCGCGGGGCGCGAGTTCGTCAAGGCGCTCGATGCGGTTTTGTCCTCACCGGTGGACTCGCAGGAGATTGCCGCGTTCGTTACTGCGCTCAAGAACCCGCAGGCGGCATGGTTTGAAAAGTATTTCGAGCGCATGGATCCCAAAGAAGCGTTATCTTTGGCCTGGATGAAGCATGAGGCCTTCGTCGACATAACGGAAGGATGTTCGACCCATTGCGATTATTGCTGCCGCCCGTGCTCCATGCGCACGAGCTCCATGCCGTGGCCGTGGATCGTCGAACTAATGGACGAAATGGCGGCTTTTTACAGAAAGGAGGACCTTAGCGGGCCTGTTGAGACTAGTTTTACCATGGCGTTTAGTTGGTTCGCAGGGGACCCCCTTAAGGATTACCATGATCCATTATTTAACAAACATTATGGACATGTCGTCGAGGCTTGGCACGATCATGGGTTCGCGATGGAAACATTAATAGGGGATGTGTTTAGCACGTCCGGCTTTGAGAAGGGATCTATCGGTGAGGAGGCGATGACGATGACCGCCCGGCTTAGCAGGGAACGCAATTTAAAACGGAGCATACGGATTCATATCACAGCGGAGAGCGCCTGGTACAGACAATTAGGCCGTTTGACGTATGTCAAACATTTGGCGAATGTCTGTGAGTTGGCGATAAGCCTATTTGGTAAGGAGAATGTCTATATCGTGCAGGGATACACGGGCATGGCGCCGGATAAGGCGCTAGCAGAAGAAATTGTCGGTGATAATCTGGAGGCGATGGATCAGTGCCGCTACGAACCGTACAAGCCCAGCCTTATCGGCAGGGCGTTGGCTCTTTCGTTGGAAAGTCGCAATCGTTTGGGACCGACGAAGGAAGTTTGGGATGTCCTTCGTTTCACGCAGGCGCGCTGCGTTGTTAAACACTCTCTCGATTGGGCTGGCCATGAAAGCTTTACGCCGTTTCTGCCTGTGCCGGGGTCTGAAATTGTGGTGAAGGGCGGCGAGTTGCAATCTGATGATTTGCGCAGGCTTCTGCAAGCATCAAGGGATGCGCCCGCTATGCGCAAGACGGCGAGGAAAAAGTATGAGAAGCTGCTTCTGGCTGGCAAGTTTGAACGCGCGCTTGCGGTGGCTATGAAGGCGGCCGAAGATGAGGAGAACGCTTTTTGGAACTTATCCCCGGCGAAATATGCTGCTCTTCTTGAGGCGTTTATTCAGGACCATCCCCAGAACGAACAGGGAACCGTCCGTGCGTTTATTACAGCCCTGCATACGCAATATCCCGACAACGGAGATTTAAAGAATCGCCAAGCCCGTATCGCCGCCCATCAAGATCGTGAATATCAATGTCATGAGTCGAGAGTTGCCGCCACCGAGACGGTGCGCTTTACGGCCGGTGAAGGAAATTCTGTTTTTGACGCGATGAAACGGAATCTGCAGTTGAGATTGGGCGATAGAGAAAAGCAATTAATTCTTGAGCAGGAGCGCAAAGCGAGACAAGGGGCCATTGATCAACAGTTCAAGGACGTGGCAGCTAAAATCAATGATTGGATCGCGAAAGAAATTGAAGCTATTCAGGAGAAAGAAGAAGAGCCGGGGGATGTTACTGTCGTTGCGAGAGTCTCGGTTGCAAAGCAATTGACTGAGGAGTTACAGGCCATCGCCCAAAAGTTAGCGCTAACTGAAGCAGAGCGAACGAATTTTGAGACAAGGGTTCAAACAGAATTTGACCAGACCGTTGGAAGACTTTCCGAATATTATGTGACGCAAGCCAGAAAAGAAAAAGAGATAGAACAATTTCAAGCGGGGTTGCCGGATTCTCATAAATTCGACACACAAGGGTTTATCGTTGCTGTTAATAAATATTTTAACGAGAAGAGGGTGATGGTCAATAAACTAAGCCGCTGGGATCAGTTTGGGATGGCCAGCTATCCTGTTTTGCGTGGGCTTGATCTTTTGAACACGGAAGAATCTCTTGAGACCAAAAAGAGATTGGAGCCGTTCAATAATAACCCGAAAAAATTCCTTGAGCGATTAGCCCTTTTAAGCAATCCAAGTGTCCAGGTAGGCAAAAAGGACAATTGCTTGATTAGAGAGGTGGTCCCGTTAGTTAATGTAGATATTGAAACTGTTTGTGGCTGGCTTGATGGGGATAAGGCGCAGGGCAAATTGCTTGTCTTAAAACAGGCTTTAATACGACTACAGCCCAAGTTAGCTCAATTCGGTACGCAGATGCTGCTATATAAGAGAAGGGATGCCGATGAATATATCCTTAAACTAGGCCAGGATCAATTGATCCACATTGCCTATCCTCAAGGCAACGAACCCGATCATTTTAATGCCCAACATATAGATGCCATTCCAGCTGATTTTATTCTGACTAATACAACAGATATTCCCGAACATTACTTAGTGGGAGGGAGAAAACCAGAATTGCAGCAATCAGAGAATAAGCCCCCCCAAGAAGAAATGTTTCCGTGGGCCTTAGCTAAAAAATCTTACTGGATGAAGAAGATGCAAAATCAGCTTAAAAAGGAACGATTAAAAATAAAACAGGGAACATTGGATGCAAAGGTCATACAAGCGCGCGGGCAGCTTGAAACGGAGATGCAAAACGATCCGAATGTTCAAGCCGTAATCAAGCATTTAGGGTTAGCCATCAAACATTTCGAGGATCCGGAACTCGGCCATCATTTTATGATCGATTCCGTAAAAGGCAGGCAGCTGAATGCTTATTTTGAATTTAGGGCGTATCAAGTGTTGGCGGCAGCCCAAAGCACGCTAAGAAATTCAGCGGTATTTTTACAAACTTCTTTAGGCAAGACAGGGATTGCGGTGCTTATGGCGGCGTATCTTTTACAGACCCGTGGAGATATTCAAAGCAGCTTTGATAAGAAGATCGTGTTTGTGGCCCCCTCAAATCCATTGGTCAGACAACATTATAAATTGTTCAACCGGTTACTCGGCCCGGGCAGAAAAGGGGCATCAGGAGGAGTCCCTGTTGCTCTTATGGCCAGGGAACATTCGCGTAAAGAGCGAGAAAAAATTTGGAAAGAAAGCAAGATCATCATTGCCACCAGCGATTTGGTTGTCCAAATGAAAGATGATTATTTAAAGCAGATAGCATTTTTGATCGTTGATGAGTCCCATATGGCGCGTAAAAAAAGCAGTTCGGCAAAACTGGTCGAAAAAGTGCACAAATTTAAAGAACAAGAGGCGTCTAACCAGGGCATGTCCGTTCAGCAGTTGCCGCCGTATTTATTGGCATTGACCGCAACGCCCGATACTCCTAATAGGCCTGATGACGGCACCCCAAGCGATATTCAGATCTGGATAAAGCTGTTTCGTATCTCCCAAGAGGGGGTCTTGGCCATTGCTGATGATGATCCATTGATCCAACCATATATTTATAAGCGCGAAATTATTAAAGTAGATACTTCATATAGAGAACATGAAAAGTTTTTACTGGCGTTTGTTGATCAGCTTTATGATCGAGCCAAAGGGGCGGGTTGTTTAGACGAAGAATTTTATCAGAATTTAAGGGCACAGATCACAGATCAGGCCAATTCAGAAGATACTGCCCAATGGCAAACGGCGGTTGATATATTAATAAAGTTGCTGCAAGTGGACCCGGAGATTGAAATTCTACAGCAGGTAAGGTCCCTCAAGCGACAAGCACCGACAAAGCCAAAAAAAGGCGGGTCTCAGTCTGACAGGGAGCATGCCTTGGCTGTTCAAGATTACCTTAGACGATATATCGATTATTTAAAAGGACAGCTTACCATCCTTAATCCCGCCAAGGTCCATGCCTGGCTTAATAGCGAGGAGACAAAGAAACAAACTTCCGAAGATCTGCGCAAAGCAGTTATAAGATTTGTTTCCATGGAAAAGTTAGAGTTGAAACTTCGGCTTGAGTATGCTCGAGGTTTGCTTGCCCTTAAACGGCAATACCCCGATACCGAGGACGCGGCCCTATTGCCGAATAGGGACCGTTACGACGCATTTGTTAAGGGCCTTAAGGACAGGGGGAAACACACAATTGCGTATACCCATCTGGTGTATTTAAATCATCTCATTACAACATTCGTTAAATACGGGCCAATGCATGTCCATTATGCCATTGAAGAATTCCGGCAAAAAGAACAGGCGGCTTCAATGGGCAAGTTGGTCACATTGCGCAAAAAAACTTTGCCATTTTTGAAAGATTCAGGTGTTGAGAGGATCGCGCAATGGGCCTTTGAAAATAAAGTCTTTCATCCTAAATTGGAGGCATTGGCAAAAATTGCGCAAGACAACATGGGCAAAAAAGGTTTTAAGGCCATTGTATTTGCGAATAATAAGCGTTTCATCTTGGACCTTGAACAGGTTTTGCAAAAAATTGTTGGTAAAGAGAAAGTGGCGATCCTTGTGGGCCAATCAGGGGGGAAGGACGGCATACGGCAGACGCAAAGGGAACAGGAAACAGTGGTGGAAGAGTTTAACGAGGGTCAATATATCTGGCTGGTTTCAAGCTCCATTGGTCAGGTAGGGTTAGATTATGAAGTGAGATTGGTTATTAATGCGGACCCCGGATCTGACAAGGATACCGTGCAGCGTAACGGACGCTCAGGCCGCAGAGAAGATGGAAAAGTTTTTTCATTTATGACAAACAGAACGCTTGAACAATCAGAAACAAGCTCTTCGCTGGAGGCGGCCATTTATTACAAGGCTCAGAGAGATTACCAAAGAGTCCAGAAGTGGATCCATCAGCATAATCAACAGAATTCCTGGAAGATTTTTGATATAGCCGATCGCCATAAAAATACGACGTTTGCGGTCATGGAAGTTAAAAGAGCCCAAAGGGTCAAGACGGGCGGCTCCCGACTATCTAATCAGCTTTTTCTTTTGCCGATGGCCTATACGATTATGCCGGTGTTATGGGGGATAACAACCGTAGCGTTGTCTTTGCTGATTGGAAATTTCATCGCCCATGCCATCCGCGCGGGGCCTCTTACGTCTATCATTGGTCATTTGCCGTCTATCCATGACATCTTCAGTTTTCTTCCTTTCATCTTCTTCGCCATGGCGATGGAGAAAACATCCGTAGGTAGCAAGACAAGTGAAAATCAGCAGCTCTGTCGGATGGCGTATCAAGACGCACAGCGTATTGAAAAAATAAAAGCGTTAAAGGGTTCTTGCTGGATGAATGTCCTTTTAGGTTGGGCGCTTCAGAGGAGGCTGCAAGCGGAGGTCGCCATTGTCAAGCGGTTGAAGGACAGCGCGGTACATTATTACCTTCTAGTCAAAATGGGGGATAAGGATTTTATCGTCGATATTTTTTCTCCACATTATGTTCCGGAATATATCATGAGTGGGCATGTTACGGTTCTCGTTTTGCCCGTAGACGAAGCGGCAGAATTAAGCGATTGGTACAGAAAATATCAACCGTGTAATAAGGCTGAATTAAAGATTTTCCGTAGCCTGATCAATGAAAAAAAGATTCCCGAGATGAAGAAGCTTTTGGCCGTTGTTCCGCAGGATTTGAATGAAGATTCGATGTGGAACAGAGTGCTCGGAGAGGAAGAGGCGAGGACGAATCCTGACGGTTCCCGTCGTGATTCGAAGGAATGGGTTGGTTGGCACGATGAGGTTTTAACACCGTTTGGTTGGGTACCTGTACAGGAGCTCCATAAAACTTTGCTTTTGTTGCGTGGGGAGAAATATGACCGGATTTATGATCAGGAGTTTAAGCGGTGGCTGCAGATTTTTAGCATGATTCAAACCGTAAGGGGCAGCCATCTGATGGAAACGCCTGTCAGTCGCGCCCGCAGGATGGGGATTTTGGCAACGGCAGTCGCGCATTACGCGGATAATCCGAAATGTCCTGTACAGGGGGTAATTAAAAGCCATGAAAGAGGCGAATGGGGAGGCGTAAGAGCAAAATACAAGAGACTGATCGACGCAGCTGAATCGGAAGAGGAATTAAAAAGTATTTACAGAATGTTTGTTCAGGAAGTGCATCCGGACCATAACCCGAAGGACAAAGAAGGGTCCCACGAGGCATTCATTGATATTAGCAAATTGTTCCCGAGCCGTCTGAAAGAATTAAACATCGTTCCAGTTGAGGCCAAGGAGGTAGATATTGATGAATTATTGAGAAAATGGATGGATCATCTTGATCTTTGGGGCTGTGGAGAAAGTATCCCGATAATGGCTGATTCTGTTGAAAGGCTTCGCAAGGAGAAAATAAGCATCGATCAAAGTGTAGAAAGAGCTCTTTTACTATCGGTGGGAGATATTGCTTATATCAAGACGCAGCCCCGGCTTTGTTTGACCGAAAAATCTGCAGAGCCTGGAAGCGTCTCTAGGCAGGAATATGCGCCAACACCGAAGATCAAAAGGGTGATGATATTGGAAGCGTTGACATTAAAGTCAAGTGTTTTGAAATACATCCCTATTGCTTTGCCGGTTATTGATAGTCCGCTTTGCCCTGCTGATTCACAAGAAGCCCCGCAGACAGTTGATTTAGGGGATATCTTAAAGGGGCGAGTGACTTTCCTAAGTGAGCCCCGAAGCAAATTGTCATATTTGGACGTAGATTTTGGAGAGAAACTTGAATTTACGTATAAGGGCAAAACTATAACGGCGACGGTGATTGGGTTTTATTATCATGCTTATCGTTTGATCGCGCATACAAAAATTCATAGGCAGATGGATGGGCATGCCGGCTATGAATTGTGTTGGGGCACATCTGCAGTAGAGGAAGGACTAAAAAACGGGGCAATAAAGCATGCAACCAGGCGATTAAATTCTGCTTTTAAATCTCAACAAATTAGGAATCAGGATCTGCAAAAGATAACGGGAGGATCTTCAGCCCCCGCCATGCGCAAGACGGCGAGGGAGAAGTATGAGAGGTTGCTTCTGGCTGGCAAGTATGAGCGCGCGCTTGCGGTGGCTATGAAGGCGGCTGAAGATGAGGAGACTGATTTTTGGAACGTACGGCCGGACCAATACGCCGCTCTCCTTGAGGCGTTTATTCAGGACCATCCGCAGGGTGAACAGGCATCCGTTCGTGCGTTTATTACAGCCCTGCATGCGCAATATCCAAACAACAGTGATTTAAAGAATCGCCAAGCCCGTATCGCCGCCCATCAAACCCGTGAATATCAATATCATCAATCGAGAATTGCCGAAGCCTTTGCCATTCGCACTATGACCAATAGGAAGGGTCTTAAAGATGCAGGATTAGTCGAACGCGCCAAACGTGGAGATATACAGGCTTTTGAAATGCTGATGGAACAATATAAGGGCAGGATTTTTAGTATCGTTTTTTCCATAGTGAGGAATTTTCATGATGCCGAAGACATCGTCCAAGAGACTTTTATTACTGCTTGGAGAAAGTTAAGATATTTTCGAGGGGGATCAGCTTTTTATACGTGGATATATCCCATCGCCGTAAATCGCAGTCTTAATTTTATTAAAAGTTATAGGGTACGTTATGCTGTGGGAGGAGGCCTAATAGAGGACTTGCAAGATAAATCGGTCGATCTGGCAAACGACCTAATGTTAAGAGAAGAGTTAAATTTGGTATTAGATTGGATAGATGAATTGGGCGGTCTTCATGGTCAAGTTTTGGTCCTGCATTGTTTGGAAGGGCTTACCGCACTGGAAATTAGTCGCATAATTAAAAAACCCGAAGGAACGACTCGCAGGATACTGTTTGAGGCGCGCGAGGTGTTGAAAGAAAAACGAGAATTGTCTAATTTGCCCAAGCGACCTAAGACAGGGACTCCTCTTCAATATTTAAAGATTAATAATAAAAATAAAATTGGCCGCAAGCATGCGGAGCTGCTTTCGATAGAAGGCTTGGAATTTTTAAGAGAACAGAGGACAGTTATTGCGAAGTATCCGGCGCCGTTATCCGCCGCGGGGCACGAGTTTGTTAAGGCGCTCGATGTGGCTTTGTCCTCGCCGGTGGACGCACAGGAGATTGCCCGGCTCGTTGCCGCGCTTAAGAACCCTCAGGCGGCATGGTTTGAGAAGTATTTCGAGCACATGGATCCAAAAGAAGCGTTGTCTTTGGCAGGGTCGATGTATAACGCTTACGTTGACATAACGGAAGGATGTTCGACCCATTGCGATTATTGCTGCCGTCCATGCTCCATACGCCCGAGCTCTATGCCGTGGCCGTGGATCGTCGAACTGATGGACGAAATGACAGTCTTTTGCAGTGAGGATCCCCGCGAGCCTTTTAAGAATCGTTTTGTCTTAGCATTTAACTGGTTCGGTGCCGACCCGCTTAAGGATTACCATGATCCATTATTCAGCAAACATTACGGACATATTGTTGAGGCCTGGCGCGACCGTGGGTTTACGATGGAAGTATTATTCGGGGACTCGTTTAGCACGTCCGGATTTCTGAAGGGGTCTTTCGGCGAGGAGGCGATGACGATGATCGCCCGGATTAGAATGGAGCACAATTTAAAACTGAGCATACGGTTCCATATCACAACGGAGAGCGCCTGGTACAGGCTGTTGGGACGTCGGGAGTATATTAAAAATCTGGCGTACGCTTATGAGTTGGCAACAAGACTGTTTGGTAAGAAGAATGTCAAGATTGCGCATGGTTACACGGGCATGGCACCGGATAAGACGCTGGCCAAGAGGATTGTCGCTGGGAGCCGGAGCCTAAAGAAAATGAGATGGTGCTATAAACCGTTTACGCCTTTTCTTCTCGGCAGGGCGCTTGCACTTCCGATGGAACGGCGCAGTCGTTTGGAGTCGGATATGAATTATGGAGGCGTTCTTCGCTTCACGCAGGCGCGCGGCGTTGTTAAATACGCTCTCAATAGGGCTGGTCAGGAAAGCTTTACACCGCTTCTTCCTGTGTCGGGCCCTAAAATTGTGGTAAAGAATGCCGAGCCGCAGCCCATCCAGTTGCGCAGGCTTCTGCAAGCGTCCTCTGTTGCTATTTCCGCCATACCGCCGGCTGCAAACGATCCCCACCGCGCCAAGAGGAACGATCGATTGCCCAAGGACCCTCAACAACGCGAAGCGTCGATACAAAACGAAATTTCCGGTAATATTTCCATTGGTCCAGAAGATTGGGATTATCTGCACAAGGTTGATGCCCAGGCCAAAAGGATCGCGGGCGATGAGAAGGTTATCGCGGCCCTTGAGAAAATGGGCACTATGGAAACCCGGGCTCCGCCTGCCGGGAAGATGATGCCGAACCTGCATAGCGTTGTCCGCGGTGAACGCTGCGATATCGACCGTCCGCTTTTATCCAAAGAAAATGAAGTTGAATGTTTAATGGCCCGCCTGCACGAGGCAAGCCTCTTGGCCTACCCCCAACGTACCGATGCCGAAAACGAATATTTTGCCCTTAAGGCCGTTGGCGTGCGCCGTTATTTTGAGTATCTTGCCGGGATTTACGGTGGGAAAATCGCGTGGACCATTATTCTGGAAATTCTTATACCCATTATCGCCAAGCGTCTCGGAGCCAATGTCCGGACTATCACGCCCTCGTTGACGGTTGCTATCCGCGAGGCCTGGACGATCTTTCTGCATGACAATGCTGCACTAGTCACCTCTGGCAACGAGACTATACGTAAGGCCCTGACAAAAGGTAGTTTCACACAACAGGATTTTCGTGAATTGCAGCGCCTTATTAGTAATTTTAATTTCTCTAATGAGCTGGACAATTTTTTAAAAGATAAAGCGGCGGGATTGACCGGCTGGGCCATTGCCCGTTCAAGCGGCACTTGGGAAGATTCGTTTGTCCGTAACCTCGCCGGAATTTTCCTCTCAAAGAGAGCGTGCGACAGGGACCTCATTGCTCAGGCAGTAAAAGCGATCTTTAAGGATGCCATTGAAATTATCTGGATTCGCCAATACCAGGGAGAAAAGAAAATCGAGGGCCTGCCGGATATTTTAAGCGAAGAGGAAGGATTTGGTATTTTAATCCAGCCATTTCTTGATTTTGACGTCTCAGGAGTGGCGATGTCAAATTTCTCCGGCCATACTTCAATTGAGGCGGTTGTTGGTGACACGAATTACGCTGTGCAGTCCATGTTTGCGAATGCGGCAGAGTATATGTTCACCAAGCCGGAGGGCGGAAAGGCGCCATCCATGGAGTATCAACCTTTATTCCTTGATACGCCCTATGCATTTCGTCTTAAACGAAAAGAGTATTGTGCGCGTGACGATCGCGCTTTGATTCAAAAGGTTTTAGGCGGTTACTCCAAGATCAATGGCTCTTTTGCGCCGCTTAGCGCCCAAGATGCATCTGTGTTGAATTTGGTTGTTAACGCGCTGGAAGACGAGGTTGGAGTGTCTATGGATGTTGAGTGGGGACTCCAACATTCGTCTACCGGCCCGGTCTTTTCTATTATTCAGATGCGTCCCATGATCGGAGATTTCCGTAAGCCCTTGGTCGTTGCGTCGAAGACTCTTCAATCCCAAAAGAAAATTGCCAAGACGCCGATCGGCCTGGGCGCGACGGAGCCCGAAGGATTTAAGGCAAGCGTTGTGGCCTTTGGTAGAAATGTGACGAAAGAGACGATTAAAAAGTTTGAAAATGAATTTGGGCGTCCGTATATACGCATCCAGTACGATGCGGCTTCAGCTGTCCTTGATCAAACAACCATGGCCAGAGTGTTGGTTGACCCGTATATGGGCTCGCGTTCGGCGCACAACATCACCTTGATCCATGACCGCATCAATCAGGAAGAATTTTCCTATGCCAATGGCCCGGTTTTGCGCAAAGGGCTATCCTCCGCGCTGGAGTTCCGCCGTCATAAGGAATTCGAAGGAGTGTGGGTGGCGACAAAAGAGATAACTTATTTTTGCGACGGCCTGCACGCGTCATTATATCTTGATGAGAGCCCCTTTAATGAGAGGATTACGATATGGATGAGCAGTCCGTTATCAACCTTGTTGATCAAGCGTCTTGAGGAATGCGTTTTGTCAAAGAAGTCTTCAGGAAAAGATCTAGGAGAATTATATAGGAAGCTGGAGTGGACTGTTTTGCAGCACATGCGAGGCAAGAGCAAGAAGACCATCTTCCAAAAAGTCTTGGCCGGAAAACTGAATGATTTGTCTGCCGTTCAGAGAGGATTGAAGAAAGGGCTATTTACAGAAAATGACTTGGCCGATGTGCAGCCGTTCATTGGACTTTTGGAGGAAGCATTGAACTTTCCGCTTGTACCGGCGTCTTGGGAATCCGAATGGATGAAGCGGCTCCATGGAGTTCTGGAGCTTAAAGGGATGGACCAAAAGCTTAAAGAAAGTCGTGCACAGAAAGATAAGCCTGCGCCTGCGGCACGGAGGGACGAATTTCGGGTGGTTATTTTTGACTATCACGGATGGTATGAAACAATTGAGGAAGAACTTAAGCGCCATGCCGGATGGGTTGTTGAGAGGCGTGAGACGTGGGAGGAATTTGATGCTCTCCTTACCCAATATCGCCGTGATGTTGATTTGGCGTTAATTCATGTCGGTGGAGGAGCTAATGCCCCAAGAGTGAGCGACGTAACTACGGATATCTTCTCAGCAAATCCTGAAGCATTATGTATCATGCATTCGCTTTTGGCGGAGGGATCCTCGAAGGATGCGAGTTTCTGTATTCCTGGTGAGACCGTCATCAGCCAAAAGGATTTTACCAACGAACGCGTTGTTTCAATTGTGGAGCAATGGCATGCGCGATGGCTGGATAAGAGGGTAGCGCAAAAATCAGTACAGCAACCGGCATCCACCGCATCAAGCGGCGTTGTGCAAGCCCCAGTTCATCCTGCTAAGCTGCGCGTGCTGGTCGTGGAGGATCAAAGGCAAGTATTAGCTTGCTGTAAGAATAAGATAAAAGCCGTATTCCCCTCCGCAGAATACAAATTTCATTTCGCGTCGAATTGTTCAGGGGCTAATAAGATTTTATCGGATAATGCCATTGATTTAGTTGTATTTGATGTAACTATCGGCATGGGAGGAGAGAAGGGTAAAGAGGCATTCGCTAAGAAGTTGAGCGATGTTAGTAATATTATTGCTGTTACCGGCGCCCCAAGCTCTGAGGAAGAAGTCATAAGGTATTTAGGGAATTTTATTGACAGTCAAACGTTAGGGCGCATGACCATAGAAACCGGCATCGTAGATACAGCTTCTTTAGTTGTTTCCTCAGTGAGTGAGGCTCGCCAAACACAGCTTGCGGCCTATGATGAGGCGATAAAGGCATACGAGGCGGCGCGCCGGCAGTCCAGTAGCGCGACCGTTCTTGTTCCTGGGCCGCAAATACCAGAAAAATTGAGAGTGCTGATAGTCGAAGATGAAGAGGATATATCAAAAGCAATTAAAGATGAATTAGATGACTCCTTTGCAAGTGATTCACAATATGAGTTTACATACGCTCGAGGTTGGGCGCAAGTTAGAGGGCTAATTCAAACAAAAACTTTTGATTTGTCGTTTATTGATTTTCTATTGCCGTGTCCTGTCATTGTTAGCCGCTCGGTGGTTTATTCAACTATACGTAAAGAATGGGATATCAATAAACTTGGTAGGATGATCACTATTTCCGCGTTGGACAAGGAGGGCATTGTTGCATTTGGTGGGGGAGCTGAGCTTCAAGCGCTTTATGGAGTTCCGTTGGAAGAAATCGAGGTGCTTTGTAAAAGCGATTTGTTAGATGTAATTTCTTCAGTGGTTAAAGAGGCCCGCCAAGCACAGCTTACTGCATATGATGAAGCAGTGAAGGCACACGAAACGGCGCGCCTGCAATCCGGCGTATCACGGACTCCGCCGGCCCGGCTTTCTATCCTTTGGCTCGAAGATAACGACTCCATACGTGATAGCTTGCAACAATCCGTACGGATACATTTCGGCTCTGTTTCACAATACCATTTTGATATTGTCGCTGATGCTGATGAGGCTTTGGCGGTAATGGCGCGCAATAAGTTTGATGTTGCCATTTTTGATCTGGGCATTCCTTCTAGCGACAAAACTCTTGAGTATAGAGATGGATTAAAGACGATCCCGATCTTGTATGCCAGCACCGGTTTTGAGGTGCCAGAGTATAGACATGTGTTGCAGGAAATGTTTGGTTCTGATGCCCAGAGGGTCGCGATCCTACAAAAGCCGTATAGTTTTTATGAATTTTTTGAGCAAATTACGAAATTACGCGAAAAGCAGCTTGCCGAATTTGATGCGGCCAATAGGCTGGTGACCAGCAAACAACCCTCTAAGAAAGAAGCTGAACTTGCCCGGTTACGTCAGCTTTATCATGATTATCCGGAAATTGATCCGGCAAAAGAGACAGTCTTTATCCTCACCCAGCCCATAGACGAAGCCGAAGATTTAGCAGCGCGCATAAGAGGAGAGTTAGGGGACAGGTTTAATTTTGTGTGTATGACGACTTTGTTTTCGCTTAAACGGTATTTGAATGTTTATCGCATTACGCCCAAACTTCTTATTACTTTTGATCAGGACATTAAAAAGGACATTGTTGATGAGGCGATCAAGGCGGTCCAAGCGAAAAATAAGCGGGCACAATTTATCATCTTAAGCGATGAGGCCAAGCTCCGTTCACCGGCAACCGGCCGAATGTCTCGCGCTCGTGAACTTTTGGCCGGCTATGAAACGGCCCTTGCTCATTTGGGCAAAGTGAAAAGTGAAGGATGGCCTGCGCTTAGTGAAAAAGCCAAGTTCCTTCTTTTTAATCCTGACAGCGCTCAATGGGGCGTCAACATGGGGCCGGCAGAGTACTATGAGCTTTGGATTTTATTGTGGGAGGAGAGTGGGTATAAATTGCTTAAAGAACGTCCAGATCTCTTTAGTTCTAAAAGTATAAATCCACATGAGCAGATTCGCGGTCTATTAAAAAGGATCGTGCAGTCTGCGGTGTTGAAGAAAATCGGTTTATCTGTGAACGATTTGGGCGATCTTCATGGCCTGATTGTTCTTTTTGGCCGGTCAGATGAAATGCTTGACGAAACATTCCTGCGGGTCCATGAAACGCTTCAAGCCGGAACCGACCAGAAGGCGATCGCTGCAATTATGAAATATGTCGGTGCTTGCTACCATATGTCCTGCGAGGCCAAGAAATGGATGGGGTGTCTCTGTCTAGAGAATGCAGCTGATTTCGGCGGAGGAGATGAACATGATTTTAGCTCGGCCATTGAAATGAATATTTTTAGGAAATTCTCGGATAATAACGGTCTTCCATGGAGCGTTCGCAACTTAGGCAGAGCCAGGAGGCATGCGCTGGAGGGAAACTGGGAGCAGGCGATTGCGGAATTTAGGCTCTTTTTATTGGAAAATGTCCCCGGCATAAAGAGACAAGGCCTTGGAAATCCTTTGTTGAAATGCTATGACGCAGAAGGATTGTTATTGCCGGAAGCCGTTGAAGAGCTTTTTCATGAATATTATCCTAAGATCCTTCCTAGCCATATGGCTTTGGTCCGCAGCGAATTGGAAAATTTGCGAGATGCCGGCGTTGACATTGAGGAAGTTGCCTTGTTTATGAATTTCCCACAGCTTACGGAACTTGCCCTGAATGAGGAGGGCGACATCCGCGATGAAAAGCGCGGCATCTGCGCGGTCATTGAAAAACCATTTTATTTCTGCAAGGTCATTGAAACTATGCAGCTTGCCGCGCAACCCGTTGCGGGGCTGACTCTTTGGACGACTTATGGACCCGGACGAAAATTCTTTAGTTGGATAAGCCTGGGAATGTGGAAAGCGACAAACAGGCAGATCCAATTATACTTTGCGCCGTGGTATGAGGTAAAAGCATCCTTGCGGCGTGATTATATAGCTTCGCATTTTCCTGAGAATTCCAATAAAAGAGACGAGATGACGACCGGTTGGCGTCATATGAAGTTGGCAACCCTGATGGGTTTAGGGATCGGCGGGGTTACAGCGAAGATAGCATTATTGACTCTTCCTTGGTTTATTGGGGTTCCGGGGCTTATCGGGAATTTGATTGTCGTTATTTTATCTGTTGCAGCCGCGTTTTTATCAAATGCGGCCGCACATCTTTATTACAATATCCGTCATCCCAATGCGCCATTGACAATGGAGAATGCCGAGTTTCTTGATACCATTCACCGGCTTGGAGGAGAGGCTTGGCGGTCGGCTGTTTCCGTTGGGCCGGGCACAGTTAGTCTTGGCGGTTATTTCCGCAATAAGCTTATTGAGGTTGAGGTGATCGTCGCTTCGCTTGGCGCGCACGTAACTATTTATGAACCAAATTTTTCTCAAAAAAGGGATGTAAACGCCGAGTGGAGGAGTTTTGTAAGACAGAACGAGGGTCTTCGTGGAAGG